>JAJVIP010000002.1:339355-595193 GCA_022072025.1 Elusimicrobiota bacterium | reverse complement strand
TTAGACGATCGATCTCCTTTCGCCTCATCATGAATAGTTCCTCCATGGGCCCCTCCTTATTTCTAGGGGCTCTTTAAACATGAAGTTTCTATTCAACGCTACATGCAGTTTCTATTTGTGGATGACACTTTGACAAGGTTATTGAGTAGGTTTAAGTAAAGCCTTTCTTGTTGGAGCACCATATGATTGATATCGAATTCAATGCCGATTCGCGATTTATTTCGATTTGAAAGAATTGTTCTACGCCCTTCATTTTGGAGGATATCGATGATTTGCGCAGCCATCCCTTTTTCATCTTTTTGGGGTAGGAGCGTTCCCTCTTCAGGACTCAAAAGATCTTGAATTCCATCTGTTTTGTAACAGAGCGCTGGCAAGCCGAGCGCCATGGCTTCAACCAAGGCTCTGGGAAGTCCTTCCCAAAGGGATGTCAGTACAAATATGTCGGCCGCGGCCAAAAAAGAAATGGCGTCTTCCCTCCAACCCGGCAATAAGAATTTCATGTTTAGCCCATGTTCACTAATTTTTTTTTCTAACGATTCTCTTAATTCACCATCCCCCAAAATGATGAAAAAGGTGTCGGGTTGAGAGGCGGATACAATTTTCGCCACTTCAATAAAGTCAGATAAGTTTTTTTGGGGTTTAAAGGCTCCAATGGTAATGATGACTCTGGCGCCGACTGGGATACCATGGGTTGATCTAAACTCATTTCGGGAAAAGGTTTGGCAGAATGATTTAATTTGATCCAACAATATCCCGCTCCGAATAAGATGAAATTGATTTTCTTTTCCTATTTCTAAGTTTCGTGCCACCGTCTGATTGGATTGAGAAACAAAAATAAGGGCGTCGGATAACGGCGCTATTATTTTTTCAAGAAATACAAATAGGCCTCTGGTCCAAGGTTTTTGTTGATCATTAAAGCCAAAACCATGAAAGGTATGAACCATGATGGGCACACCGGCCAATTTTCCTGCCAATCGGCCAATAATGCCAGCTTTGGAAGAATGGGTATGCAAAATAGTGGGTTTGAAAGCTTTCAAGGCACGCCACAGGGATAAAAGAGCCAAAAAGTCAAAAAGGGGATTGAGGGGCCGTACCAAGGTTGGGAAAAATTTAATTCGATTCTTGAGGGGCAAAGATTCTTCAATTTTCGTGTCCCAATAGGCTCCTTTTCCTGACCAGAGGTGGGTATCAAAATTTTTGGGATCGAGATGGGTAACGGTATAAATGGTATTTCCTTGTGCTCCTCCAAACTCAAGCAAGGTGATTAGATGAACAACCTTAACAGGAACTTCAGGCATTGAGGATCGTTTCTGCGGCTTTTTTTCCGTCAAGAATGGCTTCTTCCATAAAGGAATATTTCCAAGCGCCATAGCGTCCGATTGATTGGATATCGTTGGCCTTTAGAAATGTAAAAATATTTTCAAGAGCCTTGTTCCTATTCGCATCATAAATCACATAGGCATATTTGACAGGTATAAATTGAACGACGGGAAATTGGTCGGAGGGTTTTAATATTTGGGCGTCGATTAGACCTTTTCTGACGGCTTGTAAAATTTTTGCTTTTGATTGGCCCTTGCTTTGGGAAAGGGGAACTTCCACATACATCGAACTACATCCAGAAGGGACCACATGGGGGGTGAAATTCATGGGAAAACCAACCCGGTAAAAAGGAAACGATTTTTCTGGAAAATAAATCCACGAGGCGTCCGAGATTCGGGGCCGATTGACACCCAAATTGACACACAAAATGCTGGCGTATCTCAAGTGATGTTTATCTTTTTGAATGGAAAGTGGAAGATCCTGCATGAGATTTAATAATTCAAGTAACGGGATAGAATTGACCAACGAAGAATATCGAATTGTTTCTCCTGATGATAAATGGGCCGACTTGTTTTTATAGTCCAATTGGATCACGGATGTGTTTAGGTAAATATCTTGGATATTTTTGGCCAAGGCATTGGCCAGAGATTGGATACCCCCTTGTTTCGGATATAAAAACGTGGTGTTATACCCGAAAGATTTCCCTTGAGGTTCCAACGCCCCATGAATAACTTCGGACAGTTTTGGCATGGGAACAAATGGTCCGCACCAATCGGTGGTTAATTTTTTTGCTTTGATTTGATAAAGCTTCTCGTTGTAGGGAATCATGAAATGTCGAGAAATCCCTTCTCCAAACGTTACATTGCACCAATCATGAAAATTCAATTTTGACCGAACTGTGGGGGTTGTTCTGTTTTTTTTGTCTGCTGTTAAAAAACCAAGAACACAATCGTTAATGACATCTTCCGGTAATCCGTTGGTGAAGGCTTGGTAGGGATATCGTGTATAAGTGTTTTGAGAGTAAATCCATGCTTTTCGAATACATGGATAAAAATTGTTGCCTAGAAGTTTTCTGATGAGTTTTTTTGTGTACGGTTTGTGAAGATGCAGGAGATGGCCGGTGATATCAAATGTGAAATCCCCGACCTTGTAGGAACGAGCCGTCCCGCCAATGGTTTCTTCTTTTTCAATGAGAACATGCGGATGACGTTTTAAATGATAAGCAGTGGAGGTTCCAGCCAACCCTCCTCCAAGAATCAACGTTGGTCTATCGCTCAATGTATTTTGGCCTTCAAAATTAAGGCGGTGAAAAGAGAGAGAAGGATAATAGTTGTCCCATAGATCGCCAAGGCAACTGGTGTTTGTGTTCGCGTGATAAAAAACGCCCCCAATGAAAGGAAACCCGTAAAAATAAAAGAAAAAATAATCACGGTATGGCGGCTCCATCCAAGCATCTCGAGTCTCAGCGCAAAATGATCTTTAGATCCCAGAAATGGCGAAACCCCTCTTTTAAGGCGCATAGCAAAAACAAACAGCGTGTCGTAGATCGGTAAACAAAGAATAAGCAGAGGGGCAAATACGCCCAATTCAGTCTGGTTTCCATAGGAAGTTCCCAAGGCCAGAGATCCGCAAACAAAACCTAAGAATAGACTTCCGCTATCGCCCATAAATATTTTTAATTTTGTCGACAGATTATAGGGGAAAAATCCCAACGCGGCTCCGCACAGAGAGGCTGCTGCTAAATTAACATAAAGTTCTTCAGTGGGAAGTGTGATGAAAAGGAAGGCAAGCGTTGCCACAATCGCGACGCCCGAGGCCAATCCATCCATAATATCGATCAAGTTAAAAGCATTGGTGATACCAACCACCCAAACAAGGGTAAGAATCAACGCCAGCCATGATGGGTTCACAAAGTTAATTCGAATGCCAAAATAGGCCACTAGGAACGCTGTCGCGATTTGAAAAATAAATTTAGTTCTATAGTGCAATCCATGATGTTTGATGTCATCGACAACGCCCAAGAGGACAATGATGGCTCCTCCTATCAATATCCCGCGAAGAGATCGCAATGTCCCTGAAGGAAAAGAAGTGAAAAGGCGTATAAAAATCATTGAAATTGAAAAGGAAAGAAAAATGGCAAGACCGCCCAGATAGGGGATGGGGGTTTTGTGGGTTTTAACAGCGGTGTGAGGATGATCAAAAATATTAAATCGGATCGCGAGCCATCGGGCCATGGGCGTCAATAGAAGACCAAGAATGAGCGCACATCCAAAGGCAAGAGTGGTAATCGGAATTTTGTTGATCATTCTTTGGTGGTTTTAGACAAGATCAAAAAGGAAGGCAATGCCAAACACGCCATCATTACCATCTGAAAAAAATGGAGAAGTAAAACCATGGCCAAGGCTGTGGGTTCAGGTTTCCCCAGTAAAACCAAAACTGATTTCCCGAAAAATTCAAATGTTCCGACGAATCCCGGTGCGGCCGGGATCATCACTCCCACGCTGAGACCTGTAATAAGGCTGGCCGATTCAAAGAAATTGAGGTCAAGCTGAACACTTCGAGACATAAAAAAAACGATAAAGAGTTCCCCAAACCAGATGGCCAGTGAAAGAAAAACAACTTTGGAAATTTTCGAAAATGATCCGAGAGCGGAAAAACCAATGATCACTTGATGGAAAATCGTGAGGATTTTTTGAACCAATAAAGGAGCTTTATCGGGCATTGATTTAAATTTTTGAGAAATCCTGAAAAAAATAAAACAAACGAGAATGCCTATTCCAAAAATAGATCCTATGGTTTTAATTGGCAGTTGACTCCAAGGAAGAAGTTTTGAAGCAATCATAACGATTACCATGAGACCTACCATGTCTGTCAATCTTTCCAACACAATTGATCCTAGAATGGAGCCAATTGGAAGCCCCACTTTGCGTGAGAGGGTCACAGCCCTTACCAACTCCCCCCCCCGAGCTGGCAGCACATTGTTCATAAAAAAACCAATCAGTAAAATCGGGGTTGTCACTCGTAACGGTAAAATTTTTATTGAGGATAAAAGAAGAGTCCATCGGATAGATCGACCAAGAAAGTTAAGAGAAAAAATTAATGCCACCGGAAGAAACCAAATATAAGAGGCGGTTTGAATGATATGGGCGAGTTCTCGAAAATCAAAACCCCGGAATACAAACCATAAGCAAACGATGCTGATAAAGAGACCCAGCAACACTTGAAAGCGTTTATTCATCAGCTAAAAGATATGGTTTTTGATTTCGGACTTGAAAATAAAGTCGTACCAATAGTTCCGCCAGAAGGCCCATTAAAATAAGGGAAATGGCTCCCAATCCAAAAAAAATGGCCAGAAGAAGAAGCGGAATGCGGAACTTGGTGAATTTATCCGGTCCAAATTTGTCGAAGATGGCGAAAGATGCTGAACAAAAACCCATGAAAATAAAAAAAAGGCCTGTTCCAGAAAAAAGATGACTTGGTTTGGAGAGATAACCACTGAAAAATTTTATTGTGATCAGATCAATAATGACTTTAAAAGTGCGGAATATTCCGTATTTTGATATTCCGCGAGTTCTCGGATGATGACGAACAGGTATTTCAGCAACTTTCCCCCCTTGCCAAACACACCAAGCTGGTAAAAATCGATGCATCTCTCCATACAATTGAACTCCTGTGATGGTTTTCCGTTTATACGCCTTCAACGAGCAGCCATAATCATGGAGATGAACTCCTGTGACAATTGAGATAAGTTTGTTTGCCAGAATGGATGGGAGTTTACGGGTGATAAAAGTATCTTTGCGGTCTTTTCTCCAACCTGATACGACATCGAAACCTTCATTCAGCTTTTCAATTAAACGAGGAATATCTTCAGGGTCATTTTGTCCATCGGCATCCAAAGGAATAATGATGTCCCCATTGGAATTATCGATACCCGCTGACAAAGCGGCCGTTTGACCAAAGTTTCTTTTGAGAGAAATAACTTTGAGGTGTTTTACTTTTTCAGCTAATAGTTTTAGTTCGCTTGGAGAGGAGTCAGTTGATCCATCATCTACAACCACAATTTCATATTTGTAGGACTGACAGGTCAGGGTGACTCGATTTAATAGCGGAATTAAATTTCCGGCCTCGTTATAACATGGAATAACAATAGAAATTGTAGAACTCATTGGTAGGCGAGAGATTATTAAAAATGACTGTTGTTTGTATCAGTTAATCTCTAACAATTCTCGGAGTGACAAAAACCAACAATTCATTGCGCGTTTTCCGCGTGGTTGTTGATTTAAAGAAAACCCCGATGATGGGAATGTCGCCCAACAAGGGAACCTTATTCACACCCTTTGTGTCTTGGTCGTCAATGAGACCACCAATTACCAAGGTTTCTCCATCCTTGACCACCACCGTGGTTTGGGCTGAGCGGGTCCGAATAATCGGCCCGGCATCGGTACTTTCCTGAGTGGGGAAACTGGACTCAGGGTTAATTCTCAATGTCACGCGATCTTCAGCATTGATGGTGGGGGTCACGGTTAAGACGATACCCGCACTGACAGTTTTGAAGTCAGATGTAACCACACCATTTGAAACAGTGCTTGTGCGGAAACGAATATCTTGCACCGCTTGAATTTTGGCTTGCTCGCCATTGATTGTCACAACTTTGGGAGCGGATAGAATTTTAGCTTTGCTTTGCGTTACCAAGGCCTGCAAAGCCACGTTAAATATTTGATTGTTTTTTAAAATCCCGAAACTGATTGCCGCAGAGGTGGGGCCTGGTAAAGACACACCTGTACCACGATTGGGCCCCAGCGCTCCTATTTCTTCTGTTGGAAGTCCGGCAAATCCGCCATTCTCATTGTTATAGAGAACCGGCGCATCTGTCGACATCAGTCCCACCTCACTAATTTTGTTAAAGGTTCCATTGGCATTTCTTTCAATCTTAGAATTCCAAGCTTCCCATTCAACGCCCATATCAAAGCCATTGTTTAAATTAATTTCGACGATTCTAGACTCTATCATGACCTGTTTGGGTTTTTGATCCAATTGAGCGATTAAACGTTCGGCTTGTTGGAGACCCTCTTCTGAATCGGTGATAACCAAACTGTTGTTTTCAGTGGCCACTGTAATAGTTCCTTTTCTTCCCGCGGAGGACATGACTGATTGAATGTGTTTCATCATTTCTTCTGCTTTGAGGTAGTTGATGGGGATTGTTTTTGTATATACAATCGCTTTTAACCTTTCCTTTTGGAGAATATCCGGGGTCGTCACGCGGAGAATATTGGCACCCAATTGAGTGGGAACCAGGCCTTTTAAGTTCATGATGGTGCTAAAGGCTTCATCAAAAGGAACTTTTTTGAGGTGTACCGCAATTGTTCCGGCAACCTCGGGACCGAAAATGATGTTGATATTACTGGTTTCAGCCATTAAACGAATTACATCCCGAATATCAGCTCCTTCAAAATCCAAGGTAACTTCCTCTTTGGGTAAACTGGCCAAAAGATCCCGTTTCCGATTAAACGACGGTTTGGGAGTCGAAGCTTTCTTTTCAGATTCAGCGGCCGCTGCAGCCAAGTTTTTGGTCATGGTCAAGGTTACTTGGTTATTATCCGCCGAGGCTTTGTAGTCAACAGGATAGACCAAGTCAATGACAACCCTTGATATGAGAGGGTTTTCCTTGAATTGATATCCTCTGATTCTTCGAATAAGTGCTCCCTCAATATTCTTTTTGCTAAAGCCGGCCTTATATAAGGTCCCTGGTATTTCTACCACCAACCGTTGGGGAGAAGTGAGGGTAAAAACATCATACGGCATAAGTTGAGAGAGGCTTAAAACAACGCTGTCCCCCTCCGCTTTGATATTGGTAATAGCTGGGATAGAAGCGGCGGGATCCCCATGCAAAGGGGAGAGGATGAGTTGGGTGAGAAAAAGTCCCGAAAGTAAGGGTCGGTATATAAATTTCATAATGCTTTGGCCTCCTCATCATTTGCTTTGATTTTCAGTTCGAACACATTGTCAGCTTCGCTGGTTAAAATAACTTTGTCTACGAAAATTTTCGCAGTAAATCCTTCAACGCCCTTTCCCATCACATCGAATATTTTTCCATCCTTAATAAAATAGGTTCCACTTCCACCTATTGTGAGGACGGCAGATCGGTATTCCTTTCCAAAAATGATTCCTCGCACGGTTGCCCGCTGTGGATCAAATACAGCGTCCGGTTGATAATTGGTGGACTGGCCAGCGGGGATAAAAGGATCTCGGAACCTATCTCCCGAATAAACATAGATGGGTTTTTCTTTCGGAGCCTCGACCGGCGCTACGGCTTGAGGTGTCGCCTCAACAACCGGGGCTTTAGGAAGTTCTTTTGCTTTTTTCTCACTACAGGATGCCAATAATAAAATTACCAGAATATATCGGATGAATTTGAATTGGTTAATCATTTCATACTTATCCAGCATAAGAATAAGTTTGAATCGTCAAATTCATATTGAGATTCACAACTCCTTGCTGTTCACCTTGGGTTCCTCCCCCCGGCGTGAGCGAAATGTTTTGTGCCTGAAAGATGCGGTCTTGTTGTCCCAGCGAAGTCAAAAAGCGTGCCAACGCGTGAACAGTTCCTGTAAATTGAAGATCAAAGGGAATAATTTCAAAAAACTCCTGCTTGTTAAGAGGTTTGGGAGCCAAACGCATAAATTGAAGTCCTTCTTGAATCGCTTCACGCGTGAGTATTCGAAGAATGTTCGGCACATCTTTGTCTTTGGGCAATTGTTTCTCAAGATTAATAAGGTCAGCTTCAAGCTTGGCCAACTCATTTTGCAAAGCAGGAAGACGTCTGGCCTGTCTTTCGGCCGTTTCAATTTTTGAAACCAATTCAGCGTATTTTTCTTTTCTTGTCGCGATATTTTGCAAAGCGGGTTTCAACATATAGTTCCAATAGACATATCCTCCGCCACCGATAAACAAAACCAGCATGACGATGAGATTTTGTTGTTGTTTGGTTAATTTTCCCATAAATTTAGTTGAACTCCTGAAGCGGGAAGGGTCCCTGATGTTGATAACTGCAAGTAATTGAAAAACTCAAAG
The DNA here is from genome assembly GCA_022072025.1 of Elusimicrobiota bacterium. Lineage (NCBI taxonomy): Bacteria > Pseudomonadati > Elusimicrobiota > Elusimicrobiota bacterium. Next base: position 586,802 of record JAJVIP010000002.1, on the reverse strand, counting down.
TTTGGCCTCCTTGCTCGGCATTGTTGCTATAGGAGATTTGACTGAGTTCAATATTTGAAAAGTGCGTAGATTGTTGAAGATTGGTGAGCCAGGTGGCAACCGCAAAATTTGATAGCGCATTGGAGGTCATTACTACTTTCATGGCGCTTCCTTGCTCAGTGATCTGAATATTGGTCACCCAAACGTCGGAGGGAATGATAGGCAGGATATCTTCAAAGAAAACGGGGTAAATTAAACGGCTTTTATTGAGATTTCGAATGACATCACGTTTCGATGTCAATCTCTTCTTGCTGGCCTCAATGGTCTCGATTTGAGAATTGATAGCTTGGAATTTTTGAAGTTCAGCTTCCGCTTCAATGATTTGTTTTTCAAGGCGTGCTGCTTTTCGTGACTGCGTGAACCAAAATAGAATCAATACGACAAAAACAAAAACACCCAAAGAACCCAGTAAAACCTGAAGTTCCTTTTTTGATTGGGCCTCAGCATATTCAGGTGGAAGGAGATTGATCCGAATCAAATGTCTTTCTCCCTTCTCGTGGCCAAACCCACTGCCACAGCAAAAGCGGGGCGAAGCTGCGGATCAGGAAGATTTTGTCCGGAAAGCCCCATAAAGGGATCAAATAATTCAACATTTACTTTAAGTTCATGGGAAAAATATCGATCCAAGCCTGTGATCGCGCAGGCTCCTCCACAAAGAATAATACGGTTCACTTGGCGTTCTGGATTTTGAGAAAGAAAAAAGTCAAGAGATCGTTGGATTTCAGCCACCAAATCTTTCATGACGGTCACAATGGTATTGGAAATTTGTAGTGAATCTTGGTCATCTTGAGCCAAGGTGGCTTCCTTTTCATCAGGAGTGACCAGAATTTGTCCCTTTCTCTTGAGTTTTTCAGACTCTTCGAAAGAGCAATCGAAAATTCTCTGCAATGATTTGTTGATTGAATTTCCAGCAATGAACACATCCCGGACAACCTTGGAAGATCCGTTTTCCATAATGATCATGGTTGTTACATTGGCGCCAATATTCACAAGTAAAACTGTTTCCTGATTGGCTTGCGGGCCTTGTGAAAGAGCATAAGCGCTTTCAAGAGCAAAGGCATCCACATCAACAACAATAGGACGAACTCCAGCAGAATTCAAAACACTCAATCTTTGGTCCACCAATTCTTTTTTAGCGGCCACCAGAACGGTTTCCATTTTGGGTTGACCATCTTCAACCACATCGCCCAAAATGTGAAAACCCATATTGACTTCTGGAATGGCGAAAGGGATATAGGGTTCGGCTTCAAATTGGATGGTTTTTTCCAACTCGCTTCGGGTTGATTTCGTGAGTTTGACATAACGAACAATCACAGAGTTCCCGCTGACTGAAATCGATCCCACTTTGGGGGCGCCTTTTTCTTCAGACATAAAGGACTTAAGCAACTCTGTAAGAGCCGCCATTCGGTCTTGCGCTTGTGTTTCCGGCCCCGCATCCTTGATATTGAGTTCTTTATAGGCCCAGCGAACCAATTTTCGATTGGAGATTTGAACGATCTTAAGGGAGGTGGAGCCCAGATCAATGCCCAATGTTTCTTTCGATTTCAGAAATGAAAGAGAAGGCATCTTGAGGTTCTTGATGTCAAGCTTCATAGCGTTCCGTGAAAAGTGAAAGTGAATTTCGCTGCGTCATTACAAAAAGAAGTCTATTTGGACACCCAGTTGATGTCAAGAGATTTTCTAAAATTTGTCACAACGAAAAAATTTTAGAGTGAAGGGCAAGGTCGAGGAGAGATATATTTTTACATCGAAGATGAAATTCAATCAGGGCGGAGAGAGTTAAAAAGGGGCCAAAGGGGAAATATTGGCTTCTCTTCATTTTTTTTAAAGCCAAAAACGCCAAAACAATCGTTGTTCCAATGAGCGAAGCCATCAATAATATGGTGAGTCCACTTTCCCACCCCAAAAAACACCCGAAACCAAAAAGCAATTTCAGGTCCCCTCCGCCAAGAGTTTCTTTCCCAATAAGTTTTTTTCCCAACCATGCGAATATCCCTGTGGGGATTGCGATGAGAAATCCTGAAACCAAACTATTAAAGAACGGGATAAGATTCATTTGATTGGTGGTGAACAAAAAGGAATTCCAAGGAGAAAAAGCGATGGAGGCGAAAATGAGAGTATAGGTTGATTCATCAGGAATAATTTTCCAATCCAAGTCTGTGGCAGTGGCGACTATCAGTGTAAAAAAAAATATACCGGACAAAAGAAAGAAGGGAATGGAAGTGATTAATTGAGAATGTCGAATTCCAATCAAACCGGTTAGCCATACTAGAGGGGTCAGAATTTCTGTGACCGGATACCTCCAGGCAATGGCCGATCGACAATGGCCACAACGACCTTTCAGCATCACAAAACTTACCAAAGGGATATTTTGCCACCAGGAAATTTTGTGTTCACACCAGGGGCAATGTGAGCGAATAGGCTGAAGGATTGATTTCCCAACAGGCCAGCGGGCAATGCACACATTGGCAAAACTGCCGAATTCCAAACTTAAAAATAGAATTAGAAGAAAATCCATAATTTAAAAGACATAAAAAAAGCGCCCGCCGGGTTTCTTGGCGGGCGCTTTTTTTTTACTTAATTAATAGCTTGTCCAAACATTTCCTTTCGTGTCATTGTGTGAACAGGAAACATAAGCTTCCCCATTAGTGCTGGAGTAGTACACACCAGCCTGATCGCCAAACGTTCCATCTTGATCAACATTGGCTGCCACCGTTCTGGCACAATCATGCCCAGTGTTTGTTGCGCCAGTTTTAGGAATAGAGAAGTTTCCCAACCCGGACTGAGAGGGTAAATATTTATTTGCATTAGTAAGACCTGTGAACAAGTTAGCGGGATATTCCCCTTCCATGTCACCATAATAAATACTTACAGCGCTTCGGACAGCGCCCAAATTTCCTTTCACACTCGCTTCTTTGGATTTGGTCACGAGATCAGCGAACTTAGGAATGGCCACGGCGGCCAAGATACCTATAATAGCGACAACGATCATAAGTTCGATGAGTGTGAACCCTTTTGCTTTTTGCATTTTCTTCATTCTTTCCTCCTTTTGAATCATGATCTGCTCGTCAGCAGGTCATGTAAATATGAGTATAGGTGTGGCTTGTTAGAAAGTCAATCATTGTTTGATTTGTGCCAATTTAACGCGGTGATTCTCGAAGAGGGTTTGAGTGTTTTGTGTGATGAAACTCCTTAGGATTGCCCTTCCGTTTTCGTTGAAACCAAACTTCGATAACCCGCCCAATCTCTCTATTTCTGGTTCATTAATTAATAAATGGGTTATTCCGTTTTTCTGAAGAAAGCGCTGCATTTCATTTGACGAAATAGAATCATTGCAAACCTTTGTGATGGAAGAGAGCGAAAAGAGGTTTGAAGATATAAAAGGGACTTTTAGGTGGTAGGTTCGCTGTTCACCAAGAAGGATTAACTTGTCATTGGCTTGTAGCGTGAGATTTGCGTAATTGTAAACCGAGTAAAAGGGAAATACCCTGTGTAGAAAATCATTGCGAGACTCGAGTCCAAGCGGGACTCGAAAGGTTTGGAGTGTATTTGAAATAAGGAAAAAGAGAAAAAAGTTAGAAAAAAGAAAAGGAATTGCAATAAGCAGACTAATTATTTTTCCTGGAATTTTTAAATTAAGAAGACCCGTAAGGGCCTCGGAACTCAATAGGATAAAAAAAGGAAGAATAGGAATCAAAAAACGAAAAACCGGTTTGGAAGCCAGCCAAAAAATAAATGATGCCCCAACAAAACAAATCATTCCTTTCATTATCGGTTTGCGCCACGAAAAAATAAAAACCAAAGGGGCTAGAAAGATTAAAAGAGGCCAACCAAAATCGCCCAATACATCGAAACCTCCTCCGTATTTGAGAGCATGAACAGATAAATTCCATGGGGCTCTGAAAATCTCAAGCAACAGATGGCTGGTGGTTCCATATTCAGTCAATTGATTGAAATACCCTTGTGCAGTTTCATGGCTCCAACCCTCCCCTCCTCCCCACCAGGAATAGGCAAACGGGAAGATGGGGTTCCCGATTGAGAGGTAATTTTTAATAAACCATCCACAGGAGGGAATCATGACACCTGCCCAAAAGATAAAAATGGGGACGGCTGGATTTTTTCCCCTCTTCATATTCGAGTAGACAAGGGCCGTTGACAAAAGAAGAGGTGTTAATCCTCCTGTATACTTCGTCGCTAGCGCCAATCCACCAAAAAAACCTGAGTAGAAAATAATATTTGTGGACCAGTTCTTGCTCGCGGCTTGGCAAAACATCCAGAAGGCGAGGAAGGTGAACCCAGCCAAAGGCAAATCAACGTAGGCACCCACCGAAAGAAGTAAAATCGCGGGCATGGTCCACCAAAGGAAGAAAGCGAAAATAGCCGGACGTTTCCCCCCCCAATCATAGGCCCAAGCAGAAAGTCCCAGCGATAAGTTTAAAGACAAGGTCCAACCCCAGAGGTTAATAACATACTCAGGCTCCGGGAATTGACTAAGAATAAAAAGGAACACCATTTCGATATTGGCAGGAAAATACGAATAAAGATTGGATGGAAGGGCGGCGATGCGTCCCATCTGGAGATATTGGTTCGGAAGCGCCAAGTGGTAAACAAGAGAATCGTAATAGGTGATCGGTGAAAAACTCGAAACAAATGAAACAAGCGCGCCGAGGGTTCCCATCATTAAAAATAAGGACTCAGTGAGTGAAAAATTAGTACGGCTGAAAATGGGGAAAGGAAGTCGTTTGTTAATTAATTGGTGTAAAAAGATGAGGAGTAAAAAAATAAACAGCCCAGTTAATTTGAGGGAAATTTTTCCGGGGAGCGCCCAACCCAAGACGAAAACCAAAAAACCCAGAATACCTGACCCCATCCATAGGGGGGCCACCCAGATTCGAATGAATGATTTCCCCGTTGGCCGATCGATTTGGATGAGATCCAGAACCAGGGTTCCCAAAGAAAAACAAAAAAGACAAAGGAGCAACGCTCCACCACAAGATTTTACTTTCGCGAGAAATTCTGGGAGAGGATAGGCAGTGAAATAGCTCGGAACAATGGTTAAGACAAGCGCGCCATAGAGGGCAAGCCATAGATTTTTTCTTGACCTATAAAACATGCCTAACCAAATGGAGACAATTAAGCTTTTCCGGCCAAGCTGCCCAGTTCGAACATCGGCAAGAACATTGCGATGACAATAAATCCAATCACCAAACCCATCACGACAATAATGATTGGTTCAATCATGGAAGTGAGAGCTTTAACAGCGTTGTCCACTTCTTGATCATAGAAATCGGCGATTTTTGAAAGCATGGTATCCAGGTTCCCTGTTTCTTCCCCAATCGCGACCATTTGGATAACCATGGGAGGAAAAATATTGGCTTTTTTGAGTTGGATAGCAATTCGTTCACCTTCTTTGACGGATTCTCTGGCGGTCATAATCGCGATTTCAATGACTTTATTTCCTGCGGTTTTAGCAACAGTTTCAAGAGCTTGCAAAATGGGAACACCGGACTTGATAAGAGTTCCCAAGGTTCGGGTAAATTTCGCGACGGCAACTTTTTTTAGAAGTATCCCAAAAACAGGGAGTTTTAAAGAAATTTCGTCTAGGTTTCTCTGGCCAATTTCGGTCTTTCGATATTGTTTTAAGAGAATGAACCCGACCACGGGCGCTCCCAGGACCAAATACCAAAATTTTCGAAGGCCAAACGACAAGTCAATGAGAAATTGAGTGATGGCAGGAAGTTCTGAACCGAAACTCGCGAAAATAGCGGAAAAGGTTGGAATAACCCCCATTAACAAGAAGAGTGTGACACTTCCGGCAATGATGCTCACCACCAAGGGGTACATCATGGCGCCTTTAACTTTTCCTTTTAAGTTTTCTGCGGCCTCCAAATAGGCGGATAATCGGTCTAAGATAACATCCAAAATACCGCCGACCTCGCCGGCTTTGATCATGGACACGTAGAGTTCTTCAAAGGCATTGGGATGTTTCCTGAGCGCATCGGTAATCGATTGGCCTGATTCAATATCCTCACGAATGGTGTGAACGATGCTTTTGAACAATTTACTCTCCACTTGTTCCTCAAGGATGGTAAGACCTTGCACCAGGGGAACTCCAGCTGAAACAAGGGTGGAAAGTTGGCGGGAAAAAAGGACCAGTTCTTTTGGTTGCACATGGGGTTTGAAGGGTGAAAGAACCTTGAGTTTTTCAAAAATGGAAGGTGTTGATTCCACGATTTCTAGCGGCATTAACTTTTGCCCACGGAGTTGGTCCACGGCTGCTTTTTGGTCGTTGGCTTGGATGACGCCTTCGGTAATTCCCCCCGTCAACATTTTGGCTTTGTACGTAAAAGCTGGCATGAAACCCTCCTAAATTTTACCGACACCCATTCTCTGATTGATGAGTTTGATGAGTTCTTCTGGATCCGATGAATGTTCGATGGCTTGTTTTTGAGTGATTTTCCGTTTGCTAACCAAATCCGCCAGAGCCTGATTGAAAGTCTGCATACCAAACTTTCCCCCTGTTTGCATTAACATGGGCATCTGTTCCACTTTCCCTTCTCGAATCAAATTCTCGATTGCCGATGTAATAATAAGAATTTCGGTGGCCAATACACGTCCGGTTCCATTGGAGTGGGGGATTAATGATTGTGTAAAAACAGCCTTGAGAACAAGGGAGAGTTGATTGCGTACTTGGGGTTGTTGGTGAGCTGGAAAAACGTCAATGATTCGGTTGATGGTCGATTTCGCATCATTGGTGTGGAGTGTGGCGAACACCAGGTGACCTGTTTCAGCGATGGTGATCGCGGCTTGAATGGTCTCCAAGTCGCGCATTTCTCCAATGAGGATAATATCCGGATCCTGTCTGAGTACATATTTCAAAGCTGAAGGATAACTGGAAGTATCCTGACCAATTTCACGTTGGTTCACAATGCATTTTTTATGGTGATGAATGTACTCAATGGGATCCTCAATGGTCATGATGTGGCCATTACGATTATCATTGATATAGTCGATCATGGAGGCCAACGTGGTGGATTTTCCCGAACCCGTGGGACCCGTGACGAGAACCAATCCACGGGGCCGGGTCACTACTTCATAAACCACATCTGGGAGGCCCAATTCTTGAAATGTCATAAAAGTGGAGGGAATAGAACGAAGAGCGGCACACACGCTGCCGCGTTGCCGAAAAACATTCATACGAACGCGGCCCACTCCTTTGATCCCAAATGAAAGATCCAATTCACTTTTTCCTTCAAAAGTTTGCCTTTGTTGGTCAGTGAGCAATGAATAAATCAATCGTTGGCAGATGTCAGGAGTTAATTTTTCATACGGAGTTGGAATAATCTGACCGTCGACGCGAAGCATGGGCGTTGTCCCTGACGTAAGGTGCAGGTCCGAGGCTCTTTTTTGAACCATCATTAAGAGGAGGTCACTCATGTTCAACATGTTTTAACCTTCCTCAGATTCAGCCACAGTGACCCTCACGACCTCTTCAATAGTGGTCAAACCCGCCAACATTTTTTTTACCGCCACATCGCGGAGAGATTCCACTCCCGTTCGTGAAGCCGCACCCCTAATTTCAACTGGAGGGGCGCGACGAACCACCATTTGTTTCATCTCTTCACTTAATTCCATCACTTCATATACTCCCACTCTTCCTTTATATCCAGAGCCGTTGCAAATATCACACCCAGATCCTTTGTAGAGAGTAATTTTGGAGGTGCTTTCAATAGCCAAGCTGGCACCGAGCGCTTGAGCTTCGGAACCTGTTATTTCATAGGCCTGTCTACATTTAGCGCATATACGTCGCAAAAGGCGTTGAGCGATCACCATCCGAAGGGTGGCGGCGATAAGAACTGGCTCAATACCCATGTTGAGCAAACGAATGACGGTGCTCGGTGCGTCATTGGTGTGGAGAGTGGCCAGAACCAAATGGCCCGTAAGAGCGGCATTGCCGGCAATTTCACCTGTTTCCTTGTCTCTGATTTCTCCGACCATAATCACATCGGGGTCTTGGCGAAGAAAAGCGCGTAGTCCAGCGGCAAAAGTAAGTCCAATATCGGGTTTGGCTTGAACTTGGTTGATGCCGGGGAGAATATATTCCACCGGATCCTCAATGGTCACAATATTGGTGTCCGATGAATTAAGAATTGAAAGAGCTGAGTAAAGTGTGGTTGTTTTACCAGAGCCTGTGGGGCCTGTGACCAAAATCATTCCGTTGGCGGCACTGATATTTCTTTTGAAAACGTCCATTTCTCTCGCATCAAAACCCAATACGCTTAAATCCAATTGGAGGCCTTGGGGGTCCAACAAGCGCATGACCACTTTTTCTCCATAGACTGTAGGGATGGTTGAAATACGAATATCCAACTCGCGCCCCTCTACTTGGATTTTGGTGCGCCCATCTTGTGGAACTCGTCTTTCTGAAATGTCCATGTCTCCCATTACTTTTAAGCGTGAGACCAACGCGCTTTGAATTTTTTTTGGAGGCGATGGTTGTACTTGTAGTACTCCATCAATCCTGAATCGAACCATCATCTTCGTCTCCAATGGTTCAATATGAATATCACTGGCTCCTTTTTTAACAGCATCTGAAAGAATGGAATTTGTAATTTTAACGGCTGGAGCCCCTTCCCCTCCAATGTCGAATGAGGCTTCTTTCATCATTGTGGTCTGCTCGTCAGGCACGCCTTTTTTGGATTCGATTTCCACCTGATTCATGGTTTCTTCCATCGAGAGGGGTTTAGAGGTGGGTTTTGAAGGTGCCTTTGTCGGCTCTGGTTTCTTTTTGGGCTTGTAATATTTTTCGAGAGCCGCTTTGATTTCGTTGTCCGAGGCTACGACCATGCGGATGTCGCAACCAGTGAGAAGTTTTAAGTCATCTGCCGCAAACACGTTGAGAGGATCTGAAATCGCTATGGTTAATAAATTTCCTTCCTTTTTTATGGGCATGAGCATTTGATTTCGAGCGATGGTTTCAGGAACCGACTGAATGGCGTCATCGGAAATTTCGCCGTATTCAGTGAGAGAAACATATGCAACGCCCGATTGTTTTCCAAGAATGGCCAAGAGAATATCTTCTGAAAGAATTCCCAATTGAATGAGGATGGCTCCGAGTTTCCCTCCTTTGTCTTTTTGTTCTCTTAAGGCAACGTCCAATTGCTCGTTGGTAATGAAGCCCAATTCAACAAGGTAATCGCCCAATCTTTTACGAGAAGAATTTAAATAGCGAACTCCCATTTTATTCTTTCCTCTTGGCTATCATTGACACCAATAATGTGGTGTCGATAATTTCTTGCACATTGCAACCACGGGACAAGTCACTCATGGGGCGCCCCAGTCCCCAGAGAAGAGGACCAGCAGTTCGAGCCATTGAAAATCGTTGGACAAGCTTATAAGCAATGTTGCCTGCCTCTAGTGTGGGGAAGATAAAGACGTTCGCTTGACCAGCGACCTTCGATTCGTTTGCCTTCTTAATAAGGGCCACCTCCGGATCCAGCGCTGCATCAGCCTGCAATTCGCCATCCACGGCTAAATTTGCATCCTGTTTGCGTGTAATTTCCAGGGCTTCTTTTATTCTGTCAACCAAAGGGTGTTGCGCGCTGTCTCGGGTTGAGAAGGATAAAAAGGCCACCTTGGGGAGTTGTTCGGTAAAAAATCGGTAGGACTCAGCGGCCGAGAGGGCGACTGACGCCAAAGCGCGGGGGGAGGGCTCAGGAATAACCGCGCAATCAGCGAATAAAAAGGGCGTATTGTCTCTTGTTTTTTGATGAGGGGATTCAATCATGAATTGGCCGGATATGAGCCGTACACCTGGTTTGGGGCCGATACATTGAATGGCTGCTTTAACCACATGTGATGTGGGTCTAAGCGATCCAGCCACCAAACCATCTATTTCATTCTCTAGAAGCTGACAAACCCCGATATACAAGGAATCAGATAATTGATTGTTGATCACCTCATCAGAGAGCGAAAGACGTTTCTGCCTTTCCCGCAAAATGTCTTTGTATCGAGAAAGTTTCTGGGCTTCTATATTATTGGAGATGGGAATAGGATGAACGAGTTTTCTGTCTTTGAGAATTTGAATCGCTTCGAGGATTCGAGGATCATTGGAATCAGAAAACCCAATGCGAATGCTTGGATCAACAGATGATTCCAGTTTCGACCAGAATGGACTTGTTAAATTCACCCATCGAATCTAACCCCCTGGTGATTTGATGTCAATAGACAAGGAATTTCAATAACTGATTTTACTTTTTAATGCTTTGATGACGGAGGTTGGCAAGAAAGCTTTAAGATTTCCTTTCAGTCGGGCCACCTCACGAACCATGGAGGAGGAGAGGTAGACATATTTTTCATCTGGCATCAGGAACACCGTTTCAATGTCACTGGCTTGATGTCGATTCATGAGGGCCATTTGAAATTCATATTCGAAATCGGAAAGAGCTCGTAACCCTCGAACCAGCGTGGTGACACCCTGTTTCTTGGCGTAGCGAACCAGAAGCCCAGCAAATGTATCGATTCTTACAGGGCAATGAAATTGTGTTTCTTGAAGAACATTTTTTACCAAAACGAGTCGTTCCTCTAAAGAAAACAGGGTGTTTTTTGAACTCTTTTGTGAGAGCGCCACAATCACTTCATCGAAGATGATGGAAGCACGCTTTAGAATATCGACATGACCGAAGGTAATGGGATCAAATGTGCCTGGATAAATGGCGATTTTTTTGTTTTTTTTCATGGTACCACTCCTCTCATCCCACTTTAGATAGGGATAATTTTGATCCAAAACGTTTCTGAAGGATTCGATTCAATTCTCCAAACTCTTTCATGGTTAATGCCATCTCGCCAGCCACCAGAGCTTTGGCAGATTCTCTGGCCCGAGAAAGAAGGAGTCCATCATTGATCAAATCTCCCACTTTGAAAAGGGGTAGACCATGTTGGGCTTCTCCCAGAAATTCACCTGGCCCGCGTAATTTCAAATCTTCCTCCGCTAGTTTAAATCCATCCCGGATCAAACAAAATAGATCCAAACGCTCATTTAGGATTTCATCAGTTGAATCCTGAATTAACAAACACTCTGACGGGTGATCTCCTCGGCCCACCCGGCCTCTCAGTTGATGTAATTGGGCCAACCCAAATCGTTCCGGATTAAGGATACCGATAACAGTGGCATTGGGTATATCAATTCCCACTTCGATGACGGGTGTCGCCACCAAAAGAGATAGGTGTCCCATTCTAAAACGATCCATGACCTGTTTCTTTTCCTCCGCTTTCATCTGGCCGTGAAGCAACCCGATTTTGAAATTGGAGAATCGTTTTTGAACGAGGTCAAATTCCTTAACGGCGGCAGAAATCAGTTTCCCGGCTTTTTTGGTCAACAACTCTGATGCTTCAACCAAAGGAAATACCAAATAAGCTTGACGCCCGATCTTCAGTTCTTGTTCAATTTTCGTGAAGGCTTGTTCTCTCGTGGTGAGACTGGTTTTGATGGGGCTTCTCCCCCCCGGTAAATGGTCGATAATCGACACATCCAAATCGCCATAAAGTGTCATGGCCAATGTCCGTGGAATGGGCGTGGCAGTCATAATCAAAACGTCGGGATTTCCTGTTTTTGCCAAAAGTTTGGCCCGTTGCCTGACGCCAAAACGATGTTGTTCGTCAATAATGGCAAGTGCCAATTTATCGAAGGCCACACCTTCATTGAGAATGGCGTGGGTACCAACCAGTAAATGAATTTTTCCTTCTTTAAGTTTATTGAGAATTTTCTTTCGTTCGGCCGAGGGGGTCGACCCCGTTAATAATTCAGACTGCACCGGCAATCCGCTGAAAAGGCGCGCCAAGGACAAGTGGTGTTGTCCCGCCAAGATTTCCGTGGGCGCCAAAAAGGCCACTTGATAGCCATTCTCAATCGCCAAGAGAGCGGCTGACAAAGCCACCACTGTTTTTCCAGATCCCACATCTCCTTGAAGCAGTCGGTTCATGGGCGTGGGGCGCTGCATATCCCGGAATATTTCGTTGATAACACGCGTTTGAGGAACTGTAAATTCAAATCCCATTTGTTTTCGGAAAGGCGTTAACAAATTGCGTTTGACTGCGTAGGTCAGCCCTTTGGGTGTTTGATCCCGTTGACTTCGATTTATAGCCAAAGCCAATTCAAGGAAGAAAAATTCGTCAAAGGCCAGGCGTTCTCTTGCTCTGTCTCTTTCACTCCAGGAGGGAGGGAAGTGGAAGTTCCTCAACGCCTGAACATAAGGCGAAAGATTTTGTTTTTGACGTAACGTGAGTGGGAGCGGATCAAAGACTTGTCCGGATGATTGCGCTACGATACGAAAAGCAAGGGTGCGCAGCCATTTGTCGTACAATCCCTCAGTGAGCGGATAAATGGGGACAATTTTTCCGGAATCGGTTCCCTCCGTGGCTATTTCATAATCTTCCACACGAAGTTCCGGCGCATGATCTCCGTGTTCGATTCCACCGTAAAGTAATACACGGCGACCTGGAATGATATCGCGTTTAAGAGCAGAAAAAACGTCATATTTAAACGAGAGCCTTTTAAACCAAACAGCGGCCATAAGTGAAGAAGAATCTTTGACCAGCGCGCGGGCCTGTCCCAACATTTTCCCGGATCTGAGAAATTCAATTGATTGGACATCGACAAGAAAAGCCTGTTTTTCTTTAGGAACGGCATCTTTGAGTAAAACTATTTTTCGGTCTTGATGTCCCCGAGGGAAATGATAAAGAAGATCTTCAACTGTTTTTATGCCCAATTTCTCAAGCAATTGGGCCTTGGATGGACCCACTCCTTTTACGAATTGAATGGGAGTGGAAAGATCCATTCTTTCCGCAACAACTGAATGGTTAATAGCCGAGGTGAGGTTCATTTTCTCTAATCTTCGCCAGAGGCTTGGAAGGGGGCGACAAGGGACACAAAGGAGCGTTTGACTTTTTCATTTGACTCCTCAAAAATCTCCATGGCGTAACTAATTTGTGTTCCGGTTTTCGCGAGGAATGATGCTCCGATTGTGGCTCGACGACCTTCGGAATGGTCAATATCAGATCCAAAAAGGCCGGCTCTTAAAACAAAACTTTGGGAAACGAAAGCCTCGCTTCCCAAGTAGACATAGTTTTCCGCACGGGAGCCTTCATCGTAATACCTTCTTTCCCAATCCGCAGAGAACAACATGCGATTCGAAATTTTGACTGTGTTGCCCAATCGAATTCTAAAGGGCAATAATTCCTTCCCATAATCTTCACCCCAGAGAAGTCCCGGCGCATTTTGAAGGACCAATCCCCACATTGAGGGGCCTGTTCGGTAACGAAGCCCTATGTTCATTCGAAGTCCATCCGCCGTGTCGGTGGTGACACTGTCTGTGGAACCTGTCCTGTGTTCAACCACGCCGATTGAAGACCAGAGATAGGCGATGGAGAGACCAATACTGCCAGATCTAAATTTTTCCCCTCCGCCGATGCCTATTGCGTTGGCTTCATATTCCACATCGCGATAATCGGTCGCGGGGGAATTCGGATCCAATACCTCGCGGTATTTTAATCGGCTAAGCGGTTCAAAAAAAATGGTTCCCTTTTCCCCTTGCAATGACAAGTATTGAAGAACCTTTCCCGAAAGTGGATCGGACAGTTGTTCTGTTTCACTATCCAAATTGCTGGAGGTGTTAACAAGAGTGGTGGCATAAGTGGCATTGGTCCGAGATTCGGACAACGCGGCAGGATTTTCAGATCCTGCGGCTGGAGTTGCCGGATTGGACGCCATTGTTTGTCCACGTCCCAATGTTTCTGTGCTATAGACACCGCCATCATGGGCGGTATCTGGCAAAGGAGCGGAGGGTTTGGCGTAAAGGGGAGAGACGCTAAAGATGAAGAAAAATCCTAATTTTTTCATTCTACTGGCTTGAGGTTATTTGTCCTTGAGTGGGACTGGACGGTTGGGCATGTCCTCTTTTGGGCATGCGTCCTGAAAGAAAGGCTTTTCGGCCTGCTTCCGTGGCCAGCTTCATGGCTTCGGCCATTTGAATGGGATCCTCCGCTTCCGCAATGGCCGTGTTCATAAGTATTCCATCAATCCCCAGCTCCATGGCAAAAGCGGCATCTGAGGCCGTCCCCACTCCAGCGTCAACAATCACGGGAACAGTGGTAACAATATCTCGAATAAACTTGATATTCAAAGAATTTAATATTCCTTGCCCGGATCCAATAGGGGCTCCCAATGGCATAACGGCCGAAGCTCCAGCATCCACCAATTTCCGTGCCACAATGGGGTCATCATTGGTGTAAGGAAGAACGGTAAATCCTTCTTGGACGAGAGTTTTGGTTGCCTGCAGTAGGACTTCCGTATCGGGAAGCAAGGTTTGAGGATCTCCCAAAACTTCCAATTTGATGAGATCGGTTTCTAATAATTCACGAGCCAATCGCGCTGTTCGAAGAGTGTCTTGGAGATTGTAGCAGCCGGCTGTATTGGGGAGAATGGTCATGTGTTTGGGAATGTACGTCCAAAAGGATGTTTCAGATCGATCCTGTAAATTGACGCGCCGAATGGCCACCGTGACCATTTCCGATCCTGATTTTTCCAACGCCGATTTCATTAAATCCAACGTTTTATATTTGCCTGTTCCAACAATCAGACGCGATGCAAGTTGATGACGTCCGAATTGAAGTACATCTTTTGTCAGTGTTTGTGCCGACATATTATCCTCCGCCTATCATTTGAATGACTTCAAGAGTATCTCCTTCATTTAATATTGTTTCTGACAAAGAAGCTCTTTTTAAAATTTTTAAATTGAGTTCACAGGCTACCACATGAGGATTGATGCCTTTGCTTACCAGATAATCTTTTACCGATATGCCGGCGGAAATTTTTTCTGATTTACCATTGATTTGGACAGAGATAATTTTCATTTGTTTTGAAAACGGAATGTCATTCAAAAGATTGTAGGGAATAGAGATCGTGATATGCCCCTTTTTTGCTGAGCAATTGCTCATGATTTCCTATCTCTTTAATTTGTCCCTTATCCATAAAAACAATGCGATGGGCTTTACGAACCGTTGAAAGACGATGCGCAATCATAATGACCGTTCGCCCTTCTAGAAGCCGATCGAGAGCTTTTTGAACGGCTTGTTCTGACGCCACATCCAACGCGCTGGTTGCTTCATCCAAAACCAAAATGGCGGGATTTTTTAAAATTGAGCGCGCAATTGAAATTCGCTGTTTTTCCCCTCCTGATATTCGAGCTCCTCTTTCCCCAATCACAGTTTGATACCCCATGGGAAGAGCCGAAATGAAATCATGAGCGAAGGCCGCTTTGGCCGCAGTTTCAACTTCTTCTTGAGTGGCTTGAGGATGGCCATAGGCGATATTGGCGAGAACGGTATCGTTAAATAAATGGGTGTCCTGGGTAACCACGGACATTTGGTTTCTCAAACTGTGAAGTGTTATTTTCCGAAAATCCACCCCATCCAACGTAATGGAACCTTGGGTGGGATCATAAAAACGCAACAACAATTGAGCCAATGTCGTTTTCCCCGACCCGGAAGCGCCAACCAATGCAATTACATCCCCTTTGTAGATTGTGAGATTAATTGAATCCAATACCAGATTGGAGGAAGGATAAGAGAACGAAACATTATGAAACTCAATACTGCGTGTGATGGGTTGGGCTGTCACCGCATCGGGCGCATCAGAAACTGTTCCTTTTTGATCCATCAATTCAAAGACTCGTTCTGCTGCGGCCATGCCTTGCTGAAATTGAACGTTTACGCTGGCAAATTTCTTTATGGGATTGTAAAGCGACATCGCAGCTCCGACAAATGCGACAAATGAACCTATCGACCAAACGCCGTTGATAACGTCTCGTCCCCCCACCCATAGCATCAAGGCCAAAACAATGGCTCCCAAAAACTCCATGATGGGGCTCGACCGCGCATCGACTCGCACCAGCTTCATCATCGTGTCAAAATACCGTCGATTCTCTTTTGTGAAATCTTCAATTTCCCGTTTTTCACTTTGAAAAACTTTAACAATGGGCATGGCCGCCAAGGCCTCGTGAATGATGGTGTATATATCACTCATTTTCGCCTGACTTTCTCGGCCAGCCCTTCGGCTTTTTCCGCCGAAATTGGCGAGGAACCACGCCGCCACCGGTAACACCGAAAAACAAATAAGCGCAAACTTGAAATTTGCGTACAATAAAAATCCGATCAAGCCCAAAATGGTAAGGCCATCACGTATAAAAACAGTTGGGGAACTTGAGAGCGCAGATTGCATGAGAGTGATATCGCTTGTTAAACGAGCCAAAATCCCCCCTGAAGCTTTTTCATTAAAAAATCCCATGGAAAGGGAATACAGATGTTTATAGAGGTCATCTCGAATTTGCCTGGAAACGGTTTGACTCGCATAGGAGGTTAGATAGGTGTGAATGTACCACAGAATGGATTTGAGACCGATTCCAAATAAAACGAGGAACACGCCATTGCGCAAAGCCTCCACGTCTCTTTGAACGAGCGCATAATCATTGAGATACTTGATCAACCACATAAATCCAGTGGACAAGGCCGCTACGCCCGACATGCAAACCAAAGCGATGAGATATCGAAACCAGACAGGTTTGAGATAAGGGATGATTCGACGAACCATCAGGCCACCTTTTCCAAAATCGCTCTGGCGGCGCGCTCGCTGGCACCGCCCCCTCCAAATTGGTTCCGTAATAAAAGTAATTCTTTCCTAAGTGCTTTTCGTGAGGTGGGATCTTTCATCCAATGAAGAATCGGAAGGGCAATATTATTGGCGGTGGCTTCCCATTGAATGAACTCAGGAACAATTTTTTTCCCTGCCAATAAGTTGGGCATAGCCAAATGAGGAATTTGAATCAAAGCGCGTGCCACGGCATAGGTGATCCAATTGGTTTTGTACATGACCACCATGGGGATTCCCAAGAGAGCATTTTCGAGCGTTTCCATTCCAGAAGCGGAGATGGCCAAATCCAGTTGGGATCGCCAACGATAATTCTCATCTTGAATGAGCTCTATGAGACAACGGCTGGGACGGGAAACTCCCAGAATGTCGTTATAAAGATCGCGGGGGACATTGGGAACCGTAAAAACGAGAAAACGGGTTCCAGGATAAACACTGGCAATTTTATCGCAGGCCTCAACTATAACGGGCAAATGTCTTTTAATTTCACTTGGACGGCTGCCAGGAAGAAGCCCAATGGTGGGTTCAACACGGAGGGGTTGATCGGGGTCTGAGGTTGGCAAATAATCCAAAATAGGATGTCCGACAAATTTTGCCGGGATATTTCGTTTTTTATAGAAATCCAATTCAAAGGGAAATAAGCATAAAAATAGATCAACTGAAGACCTCAATCGTTCGGCTCGATTCGGGCGGCTGGCCCAAAATTGGGGGCTGGCATAATAGAAAACCTTGCTCCCATGTTTTTTCGCGGCTTTTGCAACGCAAGAGTTAAAGCCATAAAAATCAACTGGGATCACTGCGTCCGGAGGATTTTTTTTCAGTTCGGAAATAATGACGTTATTTAAAATATTCCGAAAATAAAGAATGGTCCTTGGCGAAATGGCAAAACCCAACGTATGCCGTTTAACGATATTGGCCAAGAATTGATCGCTCACTTTTGCGATATGATCTCCGCCAACTCCTACCACGGTCAGCTCGGGTTCAAGTTTTTTCAGAGACTTCACCAATTGCGACGCGACCAGATCTCCTGAGGGATCCCCCGCGACAATCAAGATTCGTTTCATCGCTGCGTCCCTTCTGGTTCCTTGGCCATGTGCACGCCCGCCATAAAGGGGGCATGGTGAAGGGACATGTTCTTGAGGATTTCAAAGGCCAATTCCAACGCATCCCGGCCATGCTCTCCGCTGACCAAGGGCTGTCGACCGGTTTTCACACACTGAAGAAAGTGAATTAATTCTTGTTCGAGGGGGTCTTCTTTTTTTAACCGTGGGCGAATGATTTCAATATCCGTCAGAGATTTGAAAACCGGCCCTTTTCTTCGGAAAATTTTGAGTGACCGTTCGGAATAATCCAAGGATAGGTAGGCATCCGGTTGGAATACACGAATTTTTCGGTAACTTTTCAGTGTCACACGACTGGCGGACAAATCAGCTCTACAGCCACCCTTGAAATACAGCGTGGCTTTAACGATATCCTCATGATCGCTGATGACTTTTCCTCCGACAGCATCCAATCTCACCACGGGTTCATTAATTAAGGAAAGTAAAATGTCCAAGTCGTGAATCATCAAGTCCAGAACCACTCCAACATGGGAAACGCGCGGGTCATAAGGGCCCAAACGATTAACTTCTATAAACGCAGGATTTTTCACATATTTTGACATCTCACGAACAGCCGGGTTGAAACGTTCAATGTGTCCAACTTGCAAAATCAAGTTTCTTTTCTGGGCCAAATCAATCAACTTTTCTGCCTCTTCTATAGTGGCGGTGAGAGGTTTTTCAACCAACGCATGAATTCCTTTATTTAGAAAAAAAGAGGCCACGTCATAGTGCGCGGGAGTGGGCACCGCGATGGTAACCGCTTCGCATTCTTCCGCCATTTGATTGATGGAGTGATAAACCCGTGTTTTGTTTTTTTCCGCGATGCGAGAAGCTTGTTCCATATTCATGTCGAACACGCCCATAAGGGTGCTCCCAGAAATATGGGCCAAATGTTTGACATGATGTTGTCCCAGATGACCGACTCCAACCACTCCTATTCTGGTCATGGTGTAACCCCTAATATTCCAATCTTTTCGCCATTGGCCCAATCAACCAATTTCTCTCGATCGAGAACCAATGTTTTTCCCGCTTCAATGGCGAGGATCCCTCCTCCCGACTCTTGAAAAGTTTCAATGGTATTGAGTCCAATGACAGGGACATCGAAACGTAAATCTTGTTTGGGTTTTGAAACCTTCACCACAACAAAATTTCCTTGAGAAAATTCACCTGCGCGGCGGATACAACGGTCGGTTCCCTCCATGGCCTCTACCGCAATTACTGCTTTGTTTTTTACGCAAACCGTTTGGCCTATATCCAAACCCGCCATGGACTTGGCCAATTGAAATCCAAATTTAACGTCTGCGAGCTCTTCGGCCGATGGCTTGCGTTTGGTTAGCGTTCCTTGAGGAGCCAGGTAACTTTGAAGATGTTCAATAGAAGGGATTAAGGTGATACCCGACTGGGCCAGTTCATCGGCCACGCCCCCCAAAATAGTGTCGGCTTTCCGGTCGCGTAATTTCCAGAAAAGCTTTAAGGCCCTCATGTCCGGATGAAATTTTTTTAAATCCGCGTACATATTGCTGTGTCTTACCAGACCTGCCATCACAGCGTCAGAAACCCCTTCCTTTTTAAAAATATCAATCCACTTGCTTAACTGACCGACATAAACCCAGTAAATTCTATCCACCACCTGTTCAAGAGCAGGGTCGGCCTCTTCATTAAAAGCAACCGCAATAACCTTCCGACCATTTTTTCGGGCCTCTTGAGCCACAAGAAAAGGGAATCGTCCATTGCCCGCCAATAAACCCAAGGGTTTCATGCTATTCCGCTTCAAACTCAACTAAAGGAGCCACCCGACCTTTCGGCCGTAAAAATCCCCTTTTTGGTTCCATGAAAAAAGATCGAAATGTTTTGACGGTAGGATTGTCGAGGGTCAGGGTAGGATCTTCGAGAGCCACATTTAATAACAATCCAGAATTGAACACCGTTTTGAAAGCAGCCTTGATATGGCTTATATCTCCTCTGTTGATTCCCATACGTCGCATTCCCACCACATTGAGTCCTTGCACTGAAGCACGGTCTCCTTGAACCATGCAAAAGGGGGCTACGTCCAGAGGGACCATGGCGCCACCGCTGATCATCGCGCCAGTTCCAATTCGAACAAACTGATGTATGCCAACGGTGGTGCTGATAAACACATTGTTTCCCACTTGAACATGGCCCGCCAATTGAGCGGCATTGGCCATGATGACGTTGTCTCCAATTCGACAATCATGCGCAATATGTGAGAGCGCCATAAAATAACAATCATTCCCAACAGTTGTGACACTTTTATCAAGGAAGGTTCCGCGATGAACGGTGACTCCTTCCCGAAAAACACAACGGTCCCCCACCACAACTTTCGTTTTCTCGCCTTTGTATTTTAGATGTTGGGGCGGAAGCCCCACGGAGGCTTGGGGGTAAACCTGGCAGGACTTTCCCAATTTGGTGTATTCAATGACGACATGAGAAGAAATTTGGCAGTCATCTCCAATTTCAACCTCAGGGCCAATAACCGTAAAAGGGCCAATGGATACATTGGTCCCTATCCTTGCGTGAGGATCAATAATGGCACTGGGATGGATGGTCATCGATCAATTATTCCGATCTGCGATTGCGAATGAAAAGATGGCTTCAGTGGTGACTTCTCCATTCACTTTTCCCGTTCCCTTGGCTTTTCCGGCCCGAGATCCGGCCCTTAACATTTCCACGTGAAGTTCCAAAACATCGCCAGGTCCCACCGGACGACGAAATTTGACTTCTTCAAGACCCATAAAAAACGCCAGTTTTCCTTTAAAAGCCGGTTGCGAAAACATGAGGGCACAGGCCGTTTGGGCCAAGGCTTCTACAATGAGAACTCCCGGCATGATCGGGTGGCCGGGGAAATGCCCTTGAAAAAAATGTTCGTTCATGGTCACGCATTTACGGCCAATGGCCAATTTATTTTCTTCAATCACATCCACGTGATCGATAAGCAAAAAAGGAAATCGATGTGGGATCGCTTCCATAATTTGAAGAATATTCATTGATCTGACGGGGGTGGGTTGTTTTGTCTCAGGTGTTTCCATGATAGCGATCTCCTCTACGCGTTTAGCGGAATAATTTTTTCTTGAATCAATTGTTTTAAGAATTTCACATTGTGCCCATGGCCACAACGTGTGGCCGTTATTTTGGCTTGAATTGGAGATCCCAGAAGCATCAAGTCTCCCATAAGATCAAGAATTTTGTGTCGAACGAATTCGTCCGGAAACCGCAAAACTCCAGAATTGTAAATATTGTTGGGGCCCACCACGATCGCATTGTCCAATGACCCGCCTTTGGCCAATCCATTTTTTCTCAAGGCTTCGATTTCGTAGTCAAAACAGAATGTTCTTGCGGGAGCAATATCCTTCACATAGTCATCGCCGCGCTTAAAGCTGAGGGTTTGGTTTGAAATCATGGGGTGGTTGTAATCAATGGTCACCACGACTTGAAAAACATCCGCGGGTTCGATTCTTATTTTCGTTTGATGGGAGCTGTAGTCTAGCGGAGACTGAACTGTAAAGAACCTTTTTTCTGCTGGCTGATCGATTATTTTTGCAGACTGGAGGGCTTCAATAAATCCCAGTGCACTTCCATCCAACACGGGGGGTTCATTGTCATCCATTTCGACGGTCAGGTTGTCGATCTCGAGCCCATTGAGAGCTGAAAGAATATGTTCAATCGTATAGACTCGACTCTCTCCAACACCGAGAGTGGTGCCCCGAACCACATCCACCACTTGGTCAACAACGGCCTGAAAGGTGGGTTTTTCTGGCAAATCGGTTCGAATGAATTTAATTCCAGTATTGGGGGCAGCAGGATGTAAAATCGTTTTACATTTTCGTCCGGTATGCAAGCCGACACCCTTGATGGTCACTGGATTTTGAATGGTTTTTTGTTGAATGGCCCCGCTCATTGATTTTTAATTCTCTCCTTTAATTCTTTAATTTCTTTAAATAACTCGGGTAGGCGTTTCAATAATAGAGATTGACGCAGTGATTCCTTCACGGGTTGCGCCGGTGTTCCAAAAAGCGCAGATTTTTCCAAGATGTCTGTGTTGATACCCGTTTGTCCACCTGCTTGAACACCGTCCGCGATGGTTATATGGTCAGCGACACCAACCTGCCCGCCCAAAATGACACCTGCGCCTATTTTTGAGGATCCTGCGACCCCAGTTTGAGCCGCCAAAATCGAACAGGGACCCACTGAAACATTGTGGGCCACGTGAACCAAATTGTCTATTTTGGATCCTTTCTTGATGATGGTTTGGCCCGTTGTTCCACGGTCAATGGTGGCACAAGCCCCGATTTCCACATCATCTTCGATGATGACCGTCCCAACTTGGGGGATTTTGTTGTGTTGGCCGTTGGAAAAAAAATACCCAAACCCATCTGCGCCAATCACGGCGCCAGGATGGAGAATACAATTGTTCCCTATCGATATATCTTCGCGAATGGTGACTTGTGGATAAAGAAAAGATGCTGATCCAATTTTTGATCTGGCCCCCACATAAACGTGCGCGAGAAGCGTCACGTTATCTTGAATTATAACATCGTCCTCAACCACGCAATGAGGCCCCACAACAACTCCTTTTCCAATCACAGCTCTTGTTGAAACCACGGCCGTTGTGTGTATACCTTTAGGGGGGTGTGCTCTTCGTTCTTCAAAAATAACATGAAGGACCTTTGAAAATGCAGCGATGGGATTTTTTACATGGATTAATGATTTTCCAGGAAGTGAAAAATCATCAGGACATAAGATAGCCCCAGCTCGACTGGCTTCGGCCTGTTTGACGATTTTGGAAGTTTTGGCGTCCCTTAAAAAACCAATGTCGCCAGGTGTGGCTTCCATCAAACCAGCAGCCCCAGTTATCAGGGGGTTTTTTTCACCAGATACACGCCCCTGAACAAGATCAGCAATTTGTTCAATTGTTAGTTTCAATTAATATCCTCGAACCCGTTGTTGAAGTTTTTCCGTTAAATCAATGGAGGACTCTCCATAAAGAATACTGGATTTGTCGACCACCACTGTTACTTGTTCTTCAAGGGCCACATCCTTAAGTGCCTGATAAATTTTCCCCAAGATCAGCTGACTTTGTTGGCTCTCAAACGCCGCCAATTCAGTGGAGGCCTGTTTTTTTAATTCCAGGAGTTCCATTTTTTTTGCCTCCAATTCGTTTTTCATGGTTTGGATGGATTGAGACATGTTATTTGTCGCTGAAGCGATTGATTCGCTGGCTTCCCCCTCAGGAGAGGGAGGCGCGGATGTTCCCTGTTTTAAAGTGGACTCAAGAACCGAAATTTTACCTTCAATATCTTTCAATTCTGTTTCTTTGGCAGACAATTGATCCCGTTTCTTTTTAAGTTGTTTGGCGTAGTCTTCTTTGGCGGCTTGGGTTTGCGGAAAAACTTGAAATATCTTGTCCATATCCACATAACCCAGCTTTGCGCCGCCTCCAGAGTTGGTGGCGCCGGAGAGTGGGATATCGATGGAATAAATCCATTGAAGATTCCCCAGTAATAAAAAAAGAGATACGGCTATTTTCTTGTTCATTGCACACTCCTTTAAACGTTAAAACACATTTCCAATGGTAAAGTACGGCTGAAGACCGCGTGAATCACCCTGCCTTGAACTGTCTGTATTCCTCGGGTTGAGAGGGATTCCAAAATCCAATCGTATCGGGAAAACCGGTGTCTTAAACCTGAATCCAAATCCAGCCCCCGCTTTCATTCGATTGTCCAACCGGCCGGTTGTAAAATCGATATCGCCAGTTTCCAACCAGGTTCCTCCCACATCAAGAAAGAAAGCTCCTTGGAAAATGGTTTTATTTCTTTCTTGAACAATCGGGAATTTATATTCGAAGTTGAATAGAGTCAAAATACGCCCCGGAATTTGGCTATATTCTTGTGAGCCATACTCATTGTCAACCAAAACCCTCGGGGTGATTGAATTGTTGTCGTAACCTCTCAAAGTATCCGGTCCCCCCAAGAAAAATCGTTCAGAGGAGGGTACATCTATTGAGGGAGAAAAAGAATTAACCCAAGCGACCCGTCCACTGACAGAAAAAACAAACTTCCAGAATGTTGGGAAGAAAGCTGAGGAAGTAAATTGGGGTTTATAATAATTAATTTCCCCTCCAAATGGTCCCCCTGATGTTTCAACTGAAACAGCATTTCTCCAACCTCGTGTTGCGTCAAATTTATTGTCACGCGTGTCACTGACGATTTCTGAGATCAAACTGGATTTCAGTTGCGTTACCGAGTCTGTTTCTAAAGCATTTTCTTTGGGAATACCAAACGTGGGAAACAAGTCTTCTTTAATGGAGGCATCCACGTCAAAAATTTCCGTTGTTTCCAACGTGTATGCAAAAAGAAGCCCCACATCGTCAGTGATTCGAGGGCCAACTCTTAATCCCACGCCTCTCCTTTTTTCTCTAAAGGAACTTCTTACTCCGGGGTAGTCTCTCACCCGCACGGTGTTAAATAAATCAATTCCGCCCGACATGTTGTGACCTAGAAACCACGGATCGGTCCATCCAATATCAAAATTTTGACGCCGAGCTCCAAATTCATAACTCATGTTCAATCGTTGGGCCAGACCAAAAAGATTGGTGTGTTGAATCGAAAGTGTCCCTACAAATCGATCAACACTCGAAAAACCAGCGCCGGCTGATAGAACACCCGGCTTACCTTCTTTAACTGAAAAAATGAGGTCAGCGAGGTTGGGGTCTCGTGGTTGTTGTACATCGACATTAACATCTTCTAGAAATCCGAGGTTATATATTCTTTCCACCGATCTCCGCATGCGGCCGGCCGCAAAAACATCACCGGGCTTCAACAAGACTTCTCTTTTAATGACATGGTCTTTTGTGTAGGTGTTTCCATCAACATAAACGCCATCCACATAAACGATGGAACTCTCGACAATGTTGATATCGAAATCAACAGTCCCGGATTGACTGTTTCTATAGGGCGCAGCATCAATTTCAGTCCTCAAATAACCTTTGTCGGCATACAAGGTATTTATATTGGCCACAGATTCATCCAATTTGTTTTGTTGAAACAATTTCCCAGGTTTGACGACCAAGGCTTTTTGGAGTTCTTTTTCCTCAAAAATATTGGATCCATTAAATTTAATCGCACCCACTTTGTACTCAGGCCCTTCAATCACAATTAATTCGATGTTTGCCAAATTCTTTTCCTCATCAATTGTGATTGAAGAAGACGAAACTTCGACGTCCAAGTATCCATTGTTCTTATAGAAATTAAGGATTTTCATCTCGTCTTCCCTGAGAACTTCTTCTTTGTAAACCTTTTTTTTACGCGTAGACATCTTTTTCTGAAGGGTTTTTTCTGAAAATCTTTGCGCCCCTTTTATCGTAACTGATTTGACTGTCACGCGGTCTCCTTCGATGATGAAAAACGTCAATAGGATTTGTTTCTTTTTGGGGTCCAAGGTCGTGTAGTGTTCGACCTTCGCATTGGCATAACCTTCATTTCGGTAATGTTCGAGAATGGATCTTTCATCCAGAGAGGCCTTGTAGCGATCGAACGGCTCGTTTTCCTTAGATTGGACTTTATCCTCAAATGCAGTGGCCCGAATTTTTTGATTCCCTTTATAATCAATACGCTTAATCATGGGACGTTCGATGACTTTAAAGATGATTCTTGAGAGGGGCCGCTTTTTAGAATCCATTTTTTCCAAGGAGACTATATCCACTGAAACGTCCTCAAAATCACCTGTTTCAAATAATATTTTAATATCAGCTTGGAGTTTCTTCCTGTCAACCACCTGATTTTTTCGGGATTTAATTTTTTTGCTTAAAGTGCCGGATTTGTTGATGTTGTTTCCTTCAAAAACTATTTCAGAAATAATGGAAATGGATTCTTGTTTGGGGATTTCAACAATCCCCGCAGGACTTGGTGTTGAAGATGGGATGGGATTCTCATCTTCTGCGTGAATCAGGGGAGAATAGCCCAACAAAAGGAGATAACAACCCACGACAAGTGCGGTTGACTTATATTGATTATGAAGTATTTTCATCTGTATTGGTTGGCTAGGAGCGGGTGATTATAACAAGAAGAAATGAATTTTCATGAAGAATGTTTAATGGGGAATGGGTTTCTCTGATTCAGGAGATCCAACCTTCTTTTTTGATTTTGGGAGACCGAAACGCCACTGGTTTTCAAGGAGAGCACGCCGGTCGGGAGCACGCCCCAGCTGTTGTTGATTATCCAGTTCTGAAATTCCTCTCAAATATAGGTTTTGTTTCAATTGATAGGAAAGTTCTACTTCGTGTCGAAAATCTACTTGGTTTTGATATTCATCCACGCGAACACTGTAATCGGCAAAAAGTCGACTGGAAAGTCCTCTTCCAAATTTGACTTTGGTTCCCTTCGCATATTTAAGAAATTCGCTTTGATTGATGTCGACTTGAGTAGTCCCCTCCAAGGGTTGACTGTTATCTGCCAGAGGATCATTTTCTTGATAACTGATACGGATCACATCCACCAAGCCGGTATTTCTTGCCAAGGCCCGAGCCAAAGGTGACGCCAAATTGGATTCGAGCAATTGGACCACCCCCAAACGGAGAACTTTGTCTGTATCTGCTTTTTGATCAACTTGACGGGTTCCCCGTTGATCGGGGAGCAGATTGTTGTCATCTATGCTGTCGCTTAAAGGAAGTCCAAGAGCCAGTTGTAAGGCCCGTTGAGGGGACAGGTTGGGGTTATACCGGGATGTGAATCGAGGTTGAATTTCTCCAATCAACGACCGGTCCAGTGACATAACGATGATGTCTTGATTGTTATTGGCCAAACCATCGGTATAAAAAACCTGTTTTTCGGCATTGGCTTTTAAATAAACAAGTGTCTGTTTTTGATCAAGACTATTCAATGTGGGAGAAGAGGTCACCAACTCGAGAGTGGCATCTTTGATTTTAAACTCACTTCCTGAATAAACAATACTGCCCTGTTCAGTTTCAATTCGTCCGTTGATGTCCAAATCAGAGGGAAGACCTGTAAAGTGAATGGATCCTTTGATATTGGCGTCAACCAGTTCGTTTTGGAACCAAGTCCGGGCGCCAGCGACGAGTGAGATGTCCATCCTTAATTTATCCCAAAATTCCTTGAGCCATTGATTGAATGGGGATCGATTGGATGTACTTCGCAAGGGAATCGACGGTGGATATGTAAACACGGTGTTTTCCAAATGAATGGTTCCCGCCAAAAGGGGTGAACTGGAGGAACCTTTTAATATCAAGTTAATGAGCGGTTCACCTCGCGAGCTACCTGCCAAACGACGTTTTAGAATTCCGAACTTCCCTAAAAAAGGACCAGGAGAAATTGAAAGCTCAGGTACCCGGATTTCAATCCCATTTTCCGTTGGAGTCCTCAGTGAAAGGTTATAAAAATCGGCCAAACCATTTTTAAAATCCACATAACCGGCCAAAGACAATAACCCCTTGCCCAATTTTGCATGAACATCTTCTATATGGAAGCGGTTTTTATCCAATCGAACCCGGATTTCCCCCTTTTCAAGATGAGGAGTGTAAGGCGATATAAGTGAAATTTTTTCTGCTTTAAGGAAACCCGATATTGATCGGCCCCAAGATTTTGTCAACATTTGAAACCTTGCATTAAAATTTCCTTTTGACTTGGAAACCGTTGGCCAAACATCCCTAAGAAATGTGAGATCTCCATTTTCAATCAATAAATCAATTTCGGGTTGTTCCCTATTCTCTTCGCCATTGGTTTGAAATCGGACTCGGCCAGTTAAAAGAAAACCACGTTTCCGAAAGGCTTCTATTTGTTTTGCCTCAAGAATTCCTTTTCGGTAATCGATTAAGCATCGCGCCCAATCAATTGGCAATGAATACAATTGGCCCTCGCGAAGACTCAATGAACCGGTAATGACGGGACTAGAAATACTGCCTTCTCCTTTAAGATTGGCTTCCATCAAGCCGGAAATTGGCAAAATGGTATCGAACAAACCCCTGACCAAACTGGAGTCAACGTCTTTTATTCGAAGGTTATAATCCCATTTGGTGGGTCCCACCAAACCGTCGATGAAATACTTTTCAACACCTTTATCGATAAGTTGGAATTTTTCCACAAGGAGTGTTGGGAAGTTTTTATGATGAATGGTTCCTGACATTTGTTGCCCACTTCCAAGAATCGGAGAGAAAGTAACTTCACCGGGTTTCAATGTCAAATGAGCGAAATTACCATCTAAAACCAATTGATTGACCCACAATGATTTTGCAAAAAGATCCAATTCAACTGGCGCCCGTACTTTTTTCCCCTCCATCTTTGAGGGGGGCCTCCATGCGCCGGTCACTTCCGCTCCACCAAAAAAAGTTAAAAACCCGGCTTTCAGATTTCGAGAATCAGCCAGGATGTGCATGGTGCCTGCTCCATTGGAGTCGAGGAATATTTTACTCCCCGGTAATAGGGATAAATATCCATTTCCACTTTCAACACGAATTCCTGTCAAATCCCATTGGCGATTTTTCTCAGTAACAGTTCCAGTCATGGTTCCCCCCAAGGGGAAGGGTCCAAATCCATCGTGACGACCCTTGAAAGTCAATTGGGTTTTTCTGGTAGATAAGGGCCCCGATAATTCGACCGTAACATCCGTGGATCCATTCCAGGTAATGGGCCAATTCAAAATGTGAAATAGGGATTGCAAATTGAGACCACTCCCAATCCCTTTTAACTCCAGTGAGGGTTCTTGGTTTCGAAAAATATTACCTGTAAGCTTTACGACTCCACCGCTCTGCAATAGAATTTCGGAATTTTGAATGGAAACGGTCGTCCCTGTTAATCGAAATTGGCCATGCCCTGACATTTTTTCATTTCTCCATATCAGGTTTTTACTGTCAGTAATAATTTCCGCTCTTAATGGGTCGTCATCTTTTTTCATTTGAAGCTCAAAGTTAAATTGACCTTTGGGGATGTCTTCTTTATGGATCATCAGCTTTGACAAAAGATCTTCGGCGTTTATATTTCGACCTTTGACGATACCCTGGAATTGTTTGGTTGGGTTTTGATAATTCAGGTTAAACCATATGTTGTCATTTGAACGTCCATTGATCAGCCATTCCTGTCCGTTAAAAGACACATCAGTTTTTATATTTTCAAAAGAGAAGTTATTCGCCCACAATATAGGGGATTCAAGTTTTGAAAAAAAACTAAATTTTGGTAACAAGAAATATCCTGAGGTGATAGTTTCACCGTCAATCGAGAAATCAGCGTTGCCCCATTGTTGAAATTGAATATTGCCGGTATAGACCCATTTATTATCGTTTTTAGTTCCCTTGGCAGTTCCTCTAATGGCTCTCGGTCCTTGCTCAATTAAAAAAGATGTGAGGTTAATTGAATGATTTTCAAAAACCAAAGTGGCTTTAGCTTGGTCAAAATTAAAGGACCCCAAAGATCCATTCGTCCAATTAAATGAACAATCACCCATGGGAAGAGAATTTCTAATGTCGAGGATCAACTGTCCGTCAATGATCCCTTTTGCTGGTAAAGAAGATCTCAAAACTTCAAAAATGAGGGCGGGCATGGCTTCTTGTAATCGAACGTCAATCTTGAACTCCCCTTTGTCTTTATGGGGATTCCAAACAACTGCTCCAGAATAGCCGCCTTTGATTTGAATGTCGGATAAGGAAATTTCATCAGACGTGGCGTTTAGGTTTGCCTTTCCTTCCCAAGTTTTCCCCCAAGGCATTAATTTTAGATTTTCAAATGCGATTGCATTTTCAAATTTAAAGTTTTTCCACGGACCTGTCATATTTCCTTCAATATTCATTGATCCAGTTATATGCGGGTAACGTTCGACGAGAGGCGGCCATGCGTCAGGAGGAATGTCAGTTCCTTTTATAGAAAGCTTCAAGGTTTCTTCATCAAGATCGATGACGCCAGTGATTGCGAGCGTTGAGTTTTTGTCAAAGGTCAATCGAAAAACATCAACCTTGGCCAGCGATTTCTGGAAATTAACCTTTAAATCAAGAGCTTGGCTGTCGAGGTGGATAACCTTTTCATTAAGCGTTAATTTTCCTCGAACTTCTTGGGTTGCTTTCATTCGCCCCCATTGAAATTTTTTCAAAACAATATCGCCATTCGCTTTGGGGGAACGCGATTCATCAAGTCCAACCGTCAGATCCAAGTCCATGATCCCGTTGACCGTTTTCCATTGATTTTTCAAGGCGATGGATCTCAAGGAAACACCAGATGTTTTAATCCGCCAATTCGATAACTCAGCATTCTCCAAATGAGACCCTTGGATTGTTATACGGCCATCTGCTCCATCTGCTTCCAGGAAAAATTTATTTTTATTAAGTGAAAAAATTCCTTCCAGTGTTGGAATCTTGATTTTTGCGTATGAAACATTTGCGGAGATATTTCCTTTAACAACAGGACGATGCAAAGACCCGACAATGTTTGCAACAGCGGAAAAATTTCCTCCCATTTTTTCCAATGGCATTTGTGGAAACCATTTTGATAATTGGGCAATGGAAATATTGTTCGCTCCCGCCACCAGCTTGAGGGATGGGTTTTTCCAGGGCGAATTAACGATTCCTTTTAGCTGTATGTCTTTTCCAATGACCAGTGATTCGATTTTTATGGATGCCGGAACGATCCTGAAAACACCTGAAAAAGGGATATTATTCCCCTTGGGTTTATTTAACCACGAGAGTTTTTTCCCTTCAACTTGGACAAACCAATCAGAAAGAAAGGGATCGGCCCTGAGAAATCCAAAAACAGCCCCATTGATGTCGATTTCCCCGGCGAGATTGGAAAATTCCCTTGCTTTATCTCCCAAGCGGAGGAGAATTTGGGAGGAATTAAGATTCGAGGTGCTGAAAGTTAAACGCCAGGGCAATTTCGGAGAGGGCAACAACATGAATTTGGCTTTAATTTCCCCAAATTCCGTATCGACAAAGAAGGTCCCAAAATAATTTGTTTTTATCTTGCGGATTTTAATTTCAGAAAGAAAATGATTGTTGAGCGAATTCTGAATCCATTTTTTGGCTTTGGAACAGATCACTTGATGGGCGGCGATCCATATTAGAATCCCTCCTATGAATACAAACAGAGGTATAAACCAGGCTTTTCTCAATTTATTTCCTTAATAAAAGAGGGGTTTTGGCCTGTACAAATTTGGCCAAAACCCCTCCACAACGACAATCTGATCCTATGAGCTACGAACCGGCTTTTTATGCGGGGTCTGACTAAAGATCAATTTTTTTGAATCTGGATCAAAGTCAACATACACTTTGCCTCCGGATGTCAATCGATTCGCCAAAATTTCTTCAGCCATCGGGTCTTCCAGATGTTTTTGAATGGTTCTCACCAAAGGACGCGCACCATAATTGGGATCAAATCCTTCGCTAACGAGAAAGTCTTTGGCTTCTTCGGTTAACAAAGGAACAATGTCTTGATTGGCTAATTTTTTTGAAAGCCGATCGAGAATAATGTTGAGGATCTGCTTGGCATCTTCTTTCACCAATGGATGGAACACGATGATATCGTCTATTCGATTCAGGAATTCAGGATTAAAATGTCTCTTCATTTCATCCATCACCGTTGTTTTCATTGCCTTGTAGTCACGTTCGGCGTCTTCTCCAGATACAAATCCCAGAGACTTGCCTTTTGTGATCAAACGCGCGCCCACATTGGACGTCATGATGACAACCGTGTTTTTGAAACTGACTTTGTGCCCCAGGTTGTCCGTCACGTGACCGTCGTCCATAATTTGAAGAAGAATATTGAAGGTGTCCGGATGGGCCTTTTCAATTTCGTCCAACAATACCACGGAGTAAGGTTTCTTCCTCACAGCCTCGGTTAATTGTCCACCTTCTTCATACCCCACATATCCGGGAGGGGCTCCAATAAGCCGGGACACTGAAAATTTCTCCATATATTCAGACATGTCGATGCGAATCAACGCTTCTTCATTTCCAAATAAGAATTCAGCCAATGTGCGAGCCAATTCAGTTTTCCCGACACCCGTGGGACCCAAGAAAATAAAACTCCCCACGGGGCGTTTGGGATCTTTTAAACCTGTACGTGATCGTCGAATGGCCTGAGAAATACTGTGAATGGCTTCTTCCTGACCTATAACCCGTCCGTGGAGAGCTTCCTCCATGTGAATCAACTTGTCTGATTCCTTTTCAGTCAACTTGTTCACTTGAATGCCAGTCCACATTGAAACAACACTCGCGATGTCTTCATCAGATATTGTTGGGATTGTCTCTTCTCGGCTTGAGCGCCATTTCTTTTTTTGGTCTTCGATCGACTTTTTAAGTTCTTTTTCTTGATCTCTCAAGCGAGCCGCTTTTTCATATTCCTGAGAAGCGATTGCGTTGTCCTTATCCTTGGTCAAACTGGCCAATTCTCCCTCTCGATCTTTAATGCTTTTGGGCATTGTTGAGAGCTGTAAACGCGCACGGCTTCCTGATTCATCGATCAAATCGATGGCTTTGTCAGGTAAAAACCGATCCGTGATGTACCGTTCCGCCAACTCGGCCGCGGCTTTAATGGCCTCATCTGAATATTTCACCTTGTGATGGTTCTCATATTTTTCACGAAGACCCGTGATAATTTTTATGGTGTCTTCAACACTGGGCGGGTCCACCTGAATCGGTTGAAAACGTCTCTCCAATGCCGCATCATGTTCGATATGACGCCGATATTCATCCAAGGTTGTGGCACCAATGCACTGCAATTCTCCGCGAGCCAGGGCGGGCTTGAGCATGTTAGAGGCATCAATAGCGCCCTCGGCAGCTCCCGCACCAATCACGGTGTGGAGTTCATCGATAAAAAGAATGATTTGGTTTTTAGTTCTACGGATTTCTTCCATAATATTTTTTAGGCGTTGTTCGAATTCTCCGCGGTACTTGGTTCCAGCTACCACAGCCGCCAGATCC
The DNA here is from genome assembly GCA_022072025.1 of Elusimicrobiota bacterium. Taxonomy (NCBI): domain Bacteria; kingdom Pseudomonadati; phylum Elusimicrobiota; species Elusimicrobiota bacterium. The sequence goes on along the minus strand of JAJVIP010000002.1, from coordinate 554,029 downwards.
AATGTCATAACTCGGCGACCTTGAAGAACCTCCGGAATATCTCCCGAAGCGATCTTTTGTGCCAGTCCTTCAACAATGGCAGTTTTTCCAACGCCTGGATCTCCGATGAGAACAGGATTATTTTTCGTTCGGCGGGCCAAGATTTGAATTAAACGGGTAATTTCATCGCTTCGCCCTATCACAGGATCGATCTTATTTTCTTTGGCAAGGATCGTTAAATCACGACCAAATTCATCCAATGTCGGGGTTTTTGACTTGGATTTGGTTGAGCTGCCGGATCCGCCAGAGGAGGGGGTTTGTTGTGGCTGATGGGGTTGACCTTCTCCCAGAAGAGAAATAACTTCCTCTCTCACCACATCCAAGCGGACTCCCAAATTTTCCAAAACTCGAGCTGCGACACCTTCTTCCTCCCGAATGAGTCCCAACAAGAGATGTTCCGTACCCACATAGTTGTGTCCCATGTTTTGGGCTTCTTCAACTGCAAGTTCCAAAACTTTCTTAGCTCGAGGGGTAAAGGGAATTTCACCCAATAGCATTACATTATCGCCAGTCCCGACGATTTTTTCGATTTCGGTTCGAACCCTGCGTAAATCCACTCCCAGGTTGGCTAAAACTTGAGCAGCAACTCCTTCCCCCAAGGCAATGAGCCCCAAAAGCAGATGTTCAGTTCCCACGTAATCATGATTCAACCGTTTTGCTTCTTCTTGGGCTATCAAGATAACCCGTTGGGCCCTCTCTGTGAACCGGTTGGACATCCGAGTTGTTCCTCCTTAATATACTTGTCTTAAAATTCCGTCTGAAAATTGTAGCTAATTGATCTGTTCGCGCCTAGTTTATCCAAGGATTTGAATATTCGCCACAATTTCTACAGTTGATTTTCATTTTATTGGTAATTCCCTTCTTAATAATTCCGCTCTTTGCTTATCCACTTGATTGGGATTATCTTCCAATCCGAATTGAAATTTCACATGGGCTGGTTGCAATTGAAAAAACAGCTGATTTAACTTTTCAAGTGAGCAGGGGACATCCTTCCCCATTTTATGTCCCAAACGAAGAATAGAGATCAACTTCAATCCTTCTTTCAAGTTTAACGAGGTAGCCCATCGAAGGGTTCCCAGAACACGATAAATTTGTTCGTCTAGACGAGTCGACAAATCTGTTTCACGAATGGTATTTTCCTCCGACTTTTCAAATGTACAAATCTCTTTGACGAGCGTTTCCAATCCATGCAATATTTCTTCTTCGGTTCGGCCCAAGGTTCGTCCATTTGAAACGACAAATAAATCTCCTAACGCGACCGTCCCGTCGTCAGAAAATCCGCTAAATAAGTAATCCGATTGAGGCAGTGATTCGATCAATTTGAGCGTTTTCCCAGAAAAAACAAGAGCAGGAAGATGAAGCAAACAAGAAACCTCCAGCCCCGTTCCCAGCCTTGTTGGAGAGGATGTGATGTACCCAAAGTTTGTGTTGTATGAATAATGCAACTGAGCCCCCATGTCGTCGTCAAATTCGTTTATATTTTCCCATAACGACTTGATTAAAAGACCTGGGCCAAATGTCGAATAACTCACATGGTCATTCCCGTTAATTGAAAGAGTCATCAGCCCGGAATCGGATACAAGCACTTCCGGCAAAGAAGTTTCATTTAAATTAGATTGAGAAGCCCATTGTTTTTCGAAAATAAACTGCCTTTCTGAAGGTGTAAGTGATTTGAGCGAGAATGATTTTTTTTTTGAAAATGTGGACATGGTTTCAATAGCGTTCCAGATGAGTTCAAACTCTTTTTTTCTCTGCGCTAGAGTCGCATGATGAGGAAATGGATGTCCTGTTAGATTTCTGGATAGCTGAATTTTTGAAAAGAAGACGCATTTCTCAATAGGGCGTCCGTTGGTATAAAGCCAAGACAGCGGGGTTTGGGCCAAGGAAGACCAACTGGGTTTACTCATTTTGATTTATTTTCAAATTCGCGAATTTTATCTCGTAATTTCGCGGCCAACTCATAATTTTCTGTTTTTACGGCTTGATCCAACTCCGATTTAAGTTTTCGAAGGTTTCTCTCTAGATTTCTGATTTTTTCTTTTTGGACATCGGATGGGGCTTTTTTTCCTTTATGGATTGAGGCACCGTGATTTTTTTTCAACACACCTTCCACCGTTCCTTGAAAATGAAGGTAACATTCAGAACAGCCCATCATCCCAGTGTTTTGGAATTGATTGATGGTCCAACGGCAGGCTGGGCAAGCCGGTTCTTTCTGTAAAGAGCTGGATTTTTTATGCCAACTTGAAAGTAAATCAACCAGGTCGTTGAGGGCTGGCTGCCCCCCACCTGGGAAGGAAAAAGTATCTGAAAAAGAAGACTTTTTGGCGCAGTCTTCACAAAGTTTTTTACTCACCAATTGATCCTTTATGATTTCTTCAAAGTGAACATCGGCTTCTTTTTTTTTACACAAAGAACAAATCATGGTTTTTGAATTCCAGCCTCCACTTGCACCAATTTTTTAAATAGGTTGATGAGATGAAGAGTAACCTGGCCAGGTCTTCCATTCCCAATGACGCGGCCATTAATTTTGGTTACAGGGATTATTTCAGCCGCGGTTCCTGTGAAGAAAACTTCATCTGCTGAAAAAAGGGCTTCAGGATAAAAAAGTTTCTCAATTATTTTATACGTGGTTTTCTTTCGGATTATTTCCATTACAACTCCGCGGGTTATGCCCACCAAAACCCCCGCTTTGACGGGTGGGGTACCAATGGTTTTTCCCTTAACAAAAAAAACATTATCCCCTGTACATTCACAGACATAACCATCCTTGTTTAGCATGATGGCTTCTGGAACATTTTTTCGGACCGCCTCAATTTTGGCTTGGATATTGTTTAGATAATTCATTGATTTGATTGATGGATCCAACGCCTCTGCGAAGTTTCGGCGTGTCTTGGCGATGATGGATTCAAGTCCCTTTTCATAGCATTCAGCCGGAAACAGACGAAGTTTGTCAGCAATAACAACGACAGAAGCGCGGGGGCATGCGCGCGGATCGAGCCCCAGATCCCCCACTCCGCGGGTGATTAACAACCGAATATAGGCGTCATTTAAGTTGTTTTTCTTAATGGATTCCTTTACCACTCGAGAGAGCTGTTGACTTGTCATGGGTATTTTGAGCGAAATCATTCGGGCCGATCTTTCGATACGTCGAATGTGCTCTTCAAGCCGAAAAATATGACCATGGTAGGCGCGAATTCCTTCAAAAACACCATCTCCGTATAGGAATCCGTGATCAAAAACGGAAATTTTTGCTTCCCTTTTTGGAAACCACTTTCCGTCTATGTAAATTTTGTTATCAGTCATAGCGCAGATTCTCCGCAACTGAAGAGTTTGTCATTCTGAACGTAGTGAAGAATCTCTATAGGATTATTAAATATTCCGTAGAGATCCCTCGGTCGCCACGGCGACCTCGGGATGACATCAAACTGTGATTTTCTTCGACAAAAAACAAAAAATTGCGAAGTCAACATATAGGTTACCTCCTCCGATGTTTCTCAAATTTTCCGTCTGAAAGATAATAGACGGTTCTCGATTGATTAGCGAGGGCTTGATTGTGCGTCACAATGATGGTGGCAATCCCCTCTCTCTGAATTTCAGCAAATATAATTTCAGCAACTGTTTTGGCTGTATGACTGTCCAGATTACCGGTGGGTTCATCGCAGAGTAAAATTTTTGGATGGCGAATGAGCGCTCGCGCCAAAGCCGTTCGTTGTTGTTCCCCTCCGGAAAGTTCATGGGGTTTGTGCATTAGCCGTTCGCCCAATCCCAGTCGTTGCAATAAGTTTTTCCCTTCCTTTTCCGCCACGCTCAAGTTGTCGCCTGCCAACCGAGCGGGGATCAATACATTCTCTAACACATTAAAATCAGGGAGTAGGTGATGAAATTGAAATAAGAAACCAATTGTTTTTAAACGTTCATGCGCTCGTTCCAGGTCTTCCATGGCTCCCATGTTCTTATTGTTAATTAATATGGTTCCCGATGTTGGGCGCTCCATAAGTCCCGCCATATGAAGAAAAGTTGATTTACCGGCCCCTGAGGGGCCCAATATGGCAACAGATTCCCCTGTTTCCAATGAAAAATCCATGTTGTTGAAAATTTCGATTGAACCAAATGATTTTGACACCCTTTGAAATTGAAGAGCCTCAGCCATATCGGATGGCCTCGAGAGGGTCCAATTCAGCTGCTCGACGTGCAGGGATCAATGTGGCCACCAATACGATCAAACAAGCGGCGCCAATCACTGTTGCTATATCCCAGCCGTCTAAGCGAATCGGTAACCGATCAATGTAATACACATCCGCTGGGAGGCGAATAAAATTGGTTTTGGCCAGAAGAATTGAAATGCCGATTCCCAACGTGGCTCCGATGAAAGTTCCCATGGCTCCCATGAGAATGCCTTGAATTAAAAAAATTCGGTGAATGGTGTTTTTTGTCGCTCCCATGGCCCGAAGAATTCCAATTTCTTTTATTTTTTGGGTAATAGAGAGCAAAAGATTCGAGACAATCATCACCGAAGCCACCAATGTGATCAGCGTTAAGATGATAAACATCACGGTCTTTTCCAATTTAAGAGCAGAGAATAAATTTCGATTAAGCGATAACCACGACCGGACCCACAATCCCCCCTTAAGTTTTTGTTGAAGTGTTCGTGCCATATGATCAGCTTCATCAATATCTTTGATCCGAATACCCACTCCTGAGACTTGAGTTCCCATGTCGAAAAGTTTTTGAGCATTTGGAATATCGAGATAGGCCAAGGAAGAATCGTAGTCATACAAACCGGATTGAACCAATCCCTTTACAATGTATAGATGAGCTTGAGGGACAGACAGGGTCCCCACCCCTATGGAACCGGGAGTGATAACCCAAAGGGTGTCTCCCAAATTTGTCCCTAAATTTTTGGCCAATTCTTGCCCCAGAAATATCGCCGGTCGTTCCGCGGGAAATGACTTGTCGTTTGACAGGTGTTCCCAATCCCCCCGTATAAGTTTATTTTGAAGATTGGCAACCCTTGTCTCGTTTTTGGGTTCAATTCCCTTTATCATTGCGCCGGAACTTTGAGAACCATGCCCCATCAATACCTGTCCAGAAACAAACGGAGACCAGGCCTCAATTCCAGAAACAGCCGTCAAGGTTCGATCAAAAGAATGGTCAGTTAAGTTCAGCTGGCCGCTCATGGAGGTGACAATAATATGGGGTTGAATTCCCAATATTTTTTGCCGAATGTCTTCACGGAAACCAGTCATGACGGAGAGCGTGATGATAAGCGCCGCCACTCCCAAAGCCACGCTGCCAGTGGCAAGCCATCCAATCATCCATCCCCAAGCCCCATGGCGTCGATTCGATAAGTATCGGCAGGCGAGGTAAAGTTCAGCTGACATCAGGCATTCAAGTAGATTGAGGTTTTAAGAGCGGAAATAGGATTACTTCTCGAATGGAGGCGCAACCCGTGAGTATCATGGTCAAACGATCAACCCCAATCCCCAATCCACCGGCTGGCGGCATTCCGTGTTCCAACGCCAAAATAAATTCTTCGTCCTTTGGCATGGCTTCTTCGTCGCCAGATTGCCTTTTGGCAAGTTCTTCGCCGAATTTTTGGCGTTGCTCATCGGGGTCGTTTTGTTCGGTGTAGGCATTGGCTACTTCCTCTTTGGCGATAAACAACTCGAAACGGTCTGCCAACAAAGGTTGTTGAGGTTTTGTTTTGGCCAAGGGTGAAAAAGAGGATGGATAATCCAAAACAAAAGTGGGCTTGTTGAGATGGATTAAAATTCTTTCATCGAAAAGAAGATCAAAACATTTCCTCTCTGTGGCGTCTTTTGGAACCTTAAGCCCTTTTTCATGTGCGGCTTCTACCCATTTCTTTGATTGGCAGAGTTCAATAATGTCCAGCTTCAAATATTCCTTAAAAAGATCAATCAGGGAAGCACGCCTGAAGGGTTCTTGAATATTGCATGTTTCATTTCGGTAATTAACGGTTGTAACACCCAAAGTTTTAGCGGCATTTTGAATGAGTTTTTCAGCCAAGTCCATCATGTCATTAACGTCAGCGTAAGCTTGATAGGATTCAAGAATTGTAAATTCCGGGTTATGGCGAGTATCAATCCCTTCATTTCGAAAAGCGCGTCCAATTTCATAAACCCTCTCGAACCCACCGACCAATAACCGTTTCAGGTAGAGTTCTGGAGCAATTCGCATATAAAGCTGCATATTTAAGGTTTCATGATGGGTGATAAAAGGTTTGGCGGCCGCCCCTCCCGGAATGGCTTGCATTAGAGGTGTTTCAACCTCCGTAAAACCTTCCTCAGCCAAAGTATTTCGAAGTGAATATATGATCTGTGATCGCTGAAGAAATCGGTTTTTGCTCTCAGCGTTCGTCGCAAGATCCAACTCTCGTTGACGGGATCTGGTTTCAACATCGGTCACGCCATGAAATTTTTCAGGCCATGGACGAAGCGACTTGGAAAGTATTTCAAAGGTTTTAACCTGAAGAGTTAGTTCTCCAGTTTTGGTGCGACACATGGATCCTGTCACCCCAATGATATCGCCCAAATCGACTTCTTTTTGAAACTCTTTATAGGCATCGGGTCCAATTTCCGACAAGTTAAATTTCAATTGAAGTTGACCCGAATGATCTTTGATGTGTGAAAAACAGAGTTTCCCCAAATCTCGCCGAGTCATGAGTCTGCCCGCCAAAACGAGCACAGCTGAATCCAGAAAATGAGGATCGCCTTCTTTTGGAATTTTGGATTCAAATTCGCTTAAAACTTGCGCCAGGGTGTGGCTGCGTTTAAAACGATGCCCATAGGGCGTTTTTCCTCTCAAAAGCAGTTGATCTTTCTTCTCGCGACGTTGTTTGATGAGTTGTTCGACAGGGGTTGAATTATCGCTTGTTTGTGTTGGTTGTGATGTCATTTTAGAGTTGAATCCTTTCAATTGTGAAAGGGATGATGATTCCTTATTTCGGTTTGATTGACTCGCTAATTTTGAGTCGAAGTGTTTTTGGATCAAAAGGTTTTTCGATATAGGCTTTGACATTGGCAGACATGGCGAACACGTCTCGAAGTTGTCCTTTGGCCGTGAGAATAATAATGGGTATATTTTTTGTCGCCGGGAACTCCAATAATTGCGTTTGGACCGTGTACCCATCCATTTCTGGCATCATGACGTCGAGCAAAATAAGATCTGGAATAATTTCTTTGGCCGCCGCCAAAGCCTCGCGACCATTGTACGCCGTTGACACCACATATCCGTCTTTTTCCAGTAAAAATTTCAAAAGCTCAACGACATCTTTTTCATCGTCAACAACAAGGATCTTCGTCACATTTCCTCCTATGAAACGCCGGGCAGTGTAGCATCTTTATTGGTGGCCTTCCAATCAAGATACGCTTTAATAAAGGGATCCAAGTCGCCATCCATGACCGCTTGAACATTGCCGGTTTCATAGTTGGACCGAAGGTCTTTCACCAATTGGTAGGGCATAAAAACATAGGAGCGAATTTGGTGCCCCCATGCAATTTGTCCTCTTTCGTCATAATGTTTCTCCACGGCCGCGCGTTGCTTTTCTTGCTCAAGATCAAAGAGTTTTGATTTCAATATTTTCATTGCAAATTCACGATTTTTTATTTGTGAGCGTTCTTGTTGGCAGGCAACCACAATTCCAGTGGGGACATGCGTAATTCTAATCGCTGATTCAGTTTTATTCACATGTTGACCTCCAGCCCCCGATGAGCGATACGTATCAACCTTTAAGTCGGCCTCTTTAATTTCAATTTTTATTTCATCATCAATTTCCGGAATAACATCCAATGAAGCAAAGGAGGTGTGCCTCCTGGCATTGGAATCAAAAGGTGAAATGCGGACCAATCGATGCACGCCCATTTCAGCTTTAAGCAAACCATAGGCATAGGGCCCTCTAACCACCGCCATCACTCGGCGAACGCCTGCCCCTTCGCCTGGAAGAATATCGGTGATTTCCATTTTCATTCCTTTTTGGTCAACCCATCGCGAATACATACGTAGCAGCATTTCAGCCCAGTCGGCGGCTTCCGTTCCGCCGGCTCCGGCGTGAATCGTCACAATGGCATCGGAATTATCATGAGGGCCGTTCAGAAGCGCACGGATTTCCATGTCGGCCAAAGTCTTTTTAAGTTGTTCAAGCCCCAATGAGATGTTTTTTTCTTCGGCTTCATCTTTGGCTTCTTCAGCCAATTCCAATAAGGTCGAATAATCTTGAATTTTGCTGTGAACGTCACTCCAATTTCGGACGTCGTCTTTGGCGGTGTTGAGATCACGCATAACGCGCCTGGCATTTTCAGGGTGTTGCCAGAAGGAAGGAGAGTTGGATTCTTGTTCTAATCGGGCAATGATGTCTTTTTTTCGAGGCAGGTCAAAGAAACCTCCCCATGTCGTCAATTTTCTTCGACAACAATTCAAGTTGATTTTTTAGTTCGCGAGACATAGCCAGGAGTATAACAAAGTGAAAATTGTCTTTTTTTGTGGAACGGCAACTTCTCCGTAGAGGACGGCGGTTGTAAGCAATTGGGTCTGGGATATAACGGTACCCGTTTCGTTAATCATCGCAGATATTCCCGTGTTGGCGGCCCGAATCACGGGGCGTCCATTCTCCACAGCACGGAAAATATTGGCGTTGAAATGTTGTTCTGGGGCCGCGGTGTCTAGAAACCAACCATCATTCGTAAGGTTGACAATCACATCTGCCCCCCTTTGAACACTCTGGAAAACCAATCTAGAAAACATCGCCTCATAACAGATGTTGGGAGCCAATCGAATGCCCTTCATTTCGAATAGAACTGGATTTTCACCCGCAGAAAAAGTCCCCAGTTGTCCCAAATAAGGAACCCATCTTTTGAGAAATCCTCCAAAGGGAATATATTCTCCAAAAGGAACCAAATGTTGTTTTGAGTATTCAGCCACGACATTTCCATTGGGATCAATCAAGAAAGCACTGTTGTATTCTTTCCCTTGACGAGACGTGACGGCTCCCACCAAATGATGAACCCGTGAATTTTTAATCACTTCTGTCAACCATGATTTCACTTGAGTGTCATTGGGATACCACCCAGGAAGCGAGCTTTCGGGCCAAATAATCAAATCAGGTTGACGTTGCAAAGCCTCAGTCACCAAGATGGCATATCTCGTCTTAATGAGATTTTCATAGGCGCTGTCCCATTTTTGGTACTGGTCAATATTTCCCTGGATTACCGCGACTTTGATTTTAGATGAAGAGGGGGCTTCATTCGTATTGTTTTGAATCCTATGCCGACCAGACAGGAATAAAGCGAATACAACGAGAACGGTGAAAGAAAAAAAGAAGATGTCTTTTCGAGCGCGAGATTTCAAAGTCATCGCTGCTGAGGCATTAAATAGAACCAATAGAAATGAAACTCCGAGTTCCCCAACAACGGATGCCATTTGAATAATCTCGAGGTTGTGAACTTGTGTGTGGGCCAGCAAGGCCCAAGGAAATCCCGTGATGAGAACGCCCCTTAATTTTTCAGATAAGATCCACAAGAATCCTGCTATAAGTGGTCGGAACCAACCTTCTGGACATTTTTTCAGCAACCAAAACTGCGACGCCGGATACATTGCCAGTACCGCTGATAAACCCAACCAACATCCGAGGGTAACGGGGAAGGCAATTTGCGCAGCGTAAAATGTTTTCCATAACCAGAAATAAATGATGAGGGAAGAGATAAAGCCCATCAAGAACCCTTCACGAAACCCTGAATTCTTGAAGATAAAGATCGGAATTAAGGCAAACCAGGCCAGGAAGTGAAAATTAAAAGGTGGGAAAGCTAAACTGAGCAGCAGCCCGCTCAGTGCCGACGCCAAAGAGGGCATCATTTACCGTGGCATTTCTTATATTTCTTTCCACTACCGCATGGACACGAATCATTTCGCCCGATTTTTTCTACTTCAATAGGAGTGGAGTTGTTTTTATTAATAGTTTTTCCCGGCAATGGAATGACTCCGTTGGACGAAAGCTGAGAAGTTTTTTGAGTCGTCGCTCCACTCATGCCCATAATTTCGTCTTTCTGCGTGATCATGGGGGTGGGTTCAGATTGTTTTTTCGTTATCTCTGTTGCCGTTGCCGAAACATGGAATATATATTCCAAAAATGTGTCCCGGACCCGCGTCATCATGCTTTCAAACAAGCGAAATCCTTCTTTTTGAAATTCTATCAGCGGATCCTTTTGGCCATAAGCCCGTAAAAAAATTCCTCGACGCAATTGTTCGAGATAAGTTAAATGTTCCACCCAGACACTGTCCAAGATGGCCAAAAACACACCCCGCTGAAGTTCAGCAAAGTTTTCACTTCCCAGTTCGTTCATCCGCTCCGCATAGGCGGTTTTAATCATTTCTTTTAATCTGTCTTCAAGATTTTCTCTTCCTAAAATCTCATCAGACGAAGAAGGCCAATCAATGACAAAAACTGTTTTTAACCATGATTTGAGAGACTCCATATCCCATTTATTGGCTTCAACATTTTTTGGCGCTGTGACGGCCAATTGATCTTCAATGGCGTCAAGCAACATGTCGTGGGCGCGTTCAGTCATGTCAGATTTATCAAGAATGGCATTGCGCAATCGGTAGATGGCTTCACGTTGCTTGTTCATGACGTTGTCATAATCCACCACTTGTTTGCGAATATCAAAATTCATCGCTTCCACTTTTTTCTGAGCATTGGCGACACCATGGTTGATCAAGGGATGCTGGATGTCTTCGCCCTCTTGCATTCCCAATTTTCCCATGATGGTGGATATTCGTTCGGACCCAAAAAGTCTCATCAATTCGTCTTCAAGGGAGAGATAAAAACGTGAACTTCCCGGATCCCCTTGCCGGCCGGTTCGGCCTCGCAGCTGATTATCAATGCGACGAGATTCATGTCGTTCCGACCCCAACACATGCAATCCCCCTTTGGATCGAACCAGGTCGGCCTCTTCTTTGTCTTGAGGGTTTCCTCCCAAAAGGATATCGGTTCCACGGCCGGCCATGTTGGTCGCGATGGTCACGGCTCCTTTTCGCCCGGCTTGGGCAATAATCTGAGCTTCCTGCATGTGATACTTGGCGTTGAGGACCTGATGGGGAATTCCTTTTCTTCGCAAGAGGGCCGAAATCGATTCAGATTTTTCAATGGATCGTGTGCCCACCAATACCGGTTGCCCTTCTTTCCAGAGACCCTCAATTTCCTCAATAATGGCATTGAATTTTTCTCTTTCTGTACGAAAGATACGATCCGCATGGTCCACTCGAATGTTGACTTTATTGGATGGAATGGCCACAACATCCAATTTATAGATTTGCCAGAATTCGTTGGCTTCAGTGAGGGCCGTTCCAGTCATTCCCGACAATTTTTTAAATTGCCTAAAGAAGTTTTGGAAAGTAATGGTGGCAAGGGTTTGATTTTCTTCGGCAATTCGCAGATGTTCTTTGGCTTCAATCGCCTGGTGGAGTCCGTCAGACCAACGCCGACCTGGCATGAGCCGACCGGTAAACTCATCAACAATGATAACCTCCCCCTCTTTAACGACGTAATGAACATCTTTTTTGTAGAGGTTGTGCGCCCTCAAGGCCGTGGTGATGTGATGGACCCATTCTCCTTGCAGATCGTCATAAAGCGAAGGGATTTTCAGCATGCGCTCGCATTTTTGTATGCCTTGTTCGGTTAAAACCACACTGTGGTTTTTTTCGTCCACAATGAAATCAAAGCCCACGGAAAGATCCGTCCCGGTGTATTTGGCTTGAATTTCCTCTTTTTCCGTCACAAATCTACCGCTTAAATGAGGAACCAATTTATCAACGGCATAATAACGCTCCGTCGCCGGATCGCCTTGACCAGAAATAATAAGGGGGGTTCGAGCTTCATCAATCAAGATAGAATCGACTTCGTCTACAATCGCAAAATTGAATGGCCTTAAAGATCTTTGTTCGGCTGAACGAACCAAATTGTCACGCAAATAATCAAACCCCAATTCATTGTTGGTGACATAGGTGATGTCTTTGTGATGCATCTCTTTATGCAAGTGAAGGGGCATGTCATGTTGAATGGAGCCGACCGACAACCCCAAAAACTCATAAATGGGGCCCATCCAATCACGGTCTCGTTTGGCCAGATAATCATTGACCGTCACAACATGAACACCTTTTCCTTCCAGCGCATTTAAATAGGCCGCCAAAGTGGCCACCAGGGTCTTCCCTTCGCCTGTTTTCATTTCGGCGATTTTTCCTTGATGCAAAATGATGCCGCCAATGAGTTGAACATCAAAATGCCGAAGTCCAATGGTTCGTTTGGAGGCTTCTCTGACTGCGGCAAAAGCTTCAGGAAGGATGTCGTCCAATGTTTTTCCGTTGGCCAATGCTTCTCTGAACTCGGTTGTTTTATTTTTAAGTGCCTCGTCGCTGAGGGCTTGAATGGTTGGTTCTAAAGAGTTGATCGCATCAACGATGGGTTGAATTTTTTTTATGACACGATCATTTCGAGTTCCGGCGACAATGCGAAGGATGGTCTGTAACATGGGCGGGATCTTACAATTCTAAAGAAAAGGCAGAAAATGAATCATTTTAATCAACTGAAAAATACTTGGCCTGCGGGTGATGAACGATTATGGCAGAAGTTGATTGTTCAGGGTGCAGCTGGAATTCTTCTGATAATTCAATCCCAATTCGTTGAGGTTCGAGCAGTTCGAACATTTTCTTTTGATCTTCCAGGTGAGGACAGGCAGGATATCCAAAACTGAAACGTGAACCCTGATATTTTTGTTGAAACAACTCTCTTACTTTTTGGGAGTCTTCTCCATCAATCTTCAATTCTTGTCTCATACGTTTGTGCCAATATTCGGCCAAGGCTTCGGCGGTTTCAACACTTAATCCGTGAAGATACAGATAATCGGTGTATTCATTTTTCTTGTAAATTTCTTGGATACGCGGGGTCGCGGCCGCCCCGATGGTCACAATCATCATCCCAATAACGTCCATTTCAGCGGACCCCAACGGTCGAAAAAAGTCTGAAATACATAAATAAGGGTCCTTTTTCTGCCTCGGAAACTCATAGCGTTGCCGTTCGGTTTTTGTGTCCTCATTAAAGATAACCAAATTGTTTTCGTCAGCTTGGCAAGGGAAATAGCCGTAAACGACTTGAGGTTGGAAGATTCCTTCTCTAAGGGCATATTGTTTCCATTTCTCGAAAAGCGGATTCACTTTCTGTTCCATCATTTGGTTGTATTCTTCCAACGTGCTTTCTCGAACCCGCTTAAAGCCCCAACGTACTTTTAACAAAGCGGTCTCGTTGATATAGGAGTAAATTTCTTTCAGGTCCAATCCCCGCACCACCCGAGACCCCCAAAAAGGGGCCTGGGGCAATATGGCAGCGGGTTTAATCTGGGAGCGCACCTGGGTTTGCAGCGAGGATTTGGCCGAATCCCCCCCCTGGGAGAGAATTTTTGATCCTTGTGATGAGGAATGTGTTTTTTCATCTTTTATTTCATAAGTCCCCGTCAGTTTTTTTTCTTCCGTTGATCCGGTTAACTCATCCATGATCCGAAGTCCCGCGAAAGCATCATGCGCATAAAACACTTTACCTTTGTATAAAGACCTCAAATCAACTTCCACGAATTTGCGCGTTAAAGCCGCCCCTCCCAGAACCACATCGTAGTTGATGGCCCGGCTATTCATTTCTTCGAGATTTTCTTTCATCACGGCGGTCGATTTCACCAAGAGACCAGAAAGTCCTATCACGTCGGGTTTATGTTCTTCGGCAGCCTTAAGAATGGCGTCAATGGGTTGTTTGATTCCCAGGTTAATGACGGTATAGCCGTTGTTTGAAAGAATAATATCGACCAAATTTTTTCCAATATCATGAACATCGCCTTTAACAGTGGCGATCAACATTTTCCCTTTCGTATTTCCTCCCCCCACTTTAGGAATATGGGGCTCCAGAAACCTCACAGCTGCCTTCATGGTTTCGGCCGATTGTAGAACGAAAGGCAACTGAATTTGACCCGCTCCGAACAAATCGCCCACAACCCGCATTCCCTCTAGGAGAATGTTGTTGATGATGTCCAGGGCAGGGTGCTTCTTCAGAGCCTCCGCCAGAATTTTTTCGATATTTTGTTTGTTCCCATTAATGATCCGTTGCTTGAGGTTTTCCTCAACAGATTTGGGTTGTTCCTGGACTGGTAAATCGGATGGGGTCTTCGCATTGGCGTAAATTGCCATGAATTCGTGTAAAGGATCGTAGATCACGGTTCCATCCGGCCCGTATTTCCTTTCATCGAAAATGAGTTGCCTGGCCAACTCGCGTCCTTTTTCATCAATTTTAAACAAGGGGGTGATTTTCTTTGAATTTACGATGGCCGAGTCCAAGCCGGCCTGTATCGCATAATGCAAGAACACACTATTCAAAACAGAACGTGATGCCGGAGAGAGACCAAACGAGATATTGCTGACTCCCAAGGTGGTTTGGACTTCAGGAAATTCCTTTTTAATTTTACGAATGGCCTCAATGGTTTCAATGCCGGCTTTTCTAAATTCTTCATCACCGCTGCCCAAAGTAAAGGTGAGCGTGTCGAATATAAGATCCCCTGGCGGAATGCCATATTTTTTAACAGCCAATTCGTAAATGCGTTTGGCAATTTGAAATTTCTTCTCTGCCGTTTTGGCCATCCCATTTTCATCAATGGTCAACGCCACAACTGCCGCGCCATAGGTGGTTAATAAAGGGCAAATTTTCTCCATTCTCTCCTCGCCGTCTTCGAGGTTGATAGAGTTCACAATGGCCTTCCCTCCATACAATTTCAAGGCAGCTTCAATAACAGGCGGTTCGGTCGAGTCAAGCATGAGGGGAACCCGTGTTTGGAGGGCAAAACGTTTGATGGTTTCAGTCATGTCTTTGATTTCATCCCGACCCACATAGGCTGTGCAAACATCCAAAACATGCGCTCCTTCCGCTTCTTGTTCTTTGGCAATGTTCACCATCGAGTCATAATCTTCGGTCAAAAGCAGGTCCCTGAACGCCTTTGAGCCATTGGCATTGGTTCTTTCCCCAATGATAAGGGGAGCCGGTTCCTGTCGAAGCGGTGTACTCAAATACAAACTTGTTGCTGTTGCGATATTGGGAGGTGTCCTCTTTAAAGGTTTGAGAATGGAAACAGCCTGGACAGCTTTAGCGAGATGTTCGGGAGTGGTGCCGCAGCATCCGCCGACCACATTCACTCCATGTAGTTTCACAAACTCGACAAGGTGAGATGCAAAATCGTCCGGGGTCAATTTGTAGACGGCTTTTCCACCGACATTTTCTGGAAGTCCGGCATTGGGTAGAACCGAAATAAAGCGGTGGGTCATTTGGCCCAACGTGCGAACATGTTCGCTCATTTCTCTTGGACCTGTGGCGCAATTGAGACCAATGGTGTCAACTGGAAAACATTCAATCACCGAAATGGCGGTTGCCATATCCGACCCCAAAAGCATGGTACCCGTTGACTCAATGGTCACTTGAACATTCAATGGGACACGAACCTTTAGGAGTTTCATGGCATCGAGCGATCCGTTGATTGCGGCCTTAACTTGCAACAAATCCTGACAGGTTTCAATCAACAACAAATCAACCCCACCTTCAAGGAGGCCTTGTGCCTGTTCCGCGTAATTTTTCCTAAGAGTATCGAAGGTGACATGTCCAAGAGAGGGAAGTTTTGTTCCTGGTCCCATGGATCCAGCCACAAAGCGGGGATGATTGGGGGTTGAAAATTGTGAGGCCACCTCGCGTGCAATTTGAGCTGCTTTGCGATTGTACTCTAGGACTTTGTCACCCAAGTCGTATTCAGACAATACAATTCGGTTCGCTCCAAAGGAGTTGGTTTCAACGATATCGCAGCCGGCTTTGAAAAATTGGGAGTGAATCTCCTGAAGCCATTTTGGCCTTGTAAAACAGAGAATTTCGGTACAGCCCTCTTTCCCTTCGTAATCATCGAGGTTGGGGTTGAATGCCTGCAGGTTGGTTCCCATGGCCCCATCAAAGACAAAGATACGTTCAGATAAAATTCGTCGGTATGTTTCAATCTCCATCGGAGGCGGAACATAGCAGGTTAATGGGGGGTCTGACTAGTTTCTTGTGATTATTGGGATTCGATTTCCATCTTGCTAAGGGTTTCTTGAGCATCAGCCAACAAACTGCTTTTCGGATAGGAGGAGATGAAATTTCGCAATTGTTCTTTCGCTACTTCAGGATCTCCATTCTCTACCGTTTCAATCACTTGTTCAAATTCCTTAACTTCTTCAATGGCCACCATCCCCTCTGCTTTTTTTCCTTTCCAATACAACGGGGGTGTTTCGATAGACTCCGTTCCTCGAACAGCAGCGACCGCCACCAATTGTTTCGATTGGGCGTTGGTTTTATGAATTCGTTTCTTGAGGTTTTCGATCCATGCCAATAAGGCTTTGTTATTTGACTTCTTTTTTACAGTGGATACTTCCTCAAGTTTTACGCTGGATTGAGGTACGGGTTTTGATTTGGCCGTTTTTGTTTTCTTCTTTTGAGCGGAAAAGGCCATTCCTGAAAAACATAACAGGGACATAACAATCAGCGCATATTTTCTCATGGTATTCCTCCTTACTTGGGAAAATATTCAATTGGGATATCTGACGCGAATTCTTGCCACTCAGGTAAAGATGCTTTGGCTTTTTCTAAAAAAGGTTGGATGGATTCTTTCTCCCCCATTTTCCAAGCCAATCGGGCCTTGTTCACATAGATGCCGCCATCATCTGGTTGCAAACTTTGGGCTTTTTCGTAATGGATTTTCGCGTCTTTATAATTTCCTTCCAAATAGGCCAAATTACCCAGATTGTTTCTTGCCGCCGCTTGAACTTCGAGAGGTTCATCTTCTTTAAGAAGCGATACAAAAACCTTATTGCCCTCAGATAAGTTTTTCCCTTCGACATGGATTAATCCCAATTCGATATGAAGCATTCGATTGGCAGGATTTAATTTTATGCGTTCATTGATTTCTTTAAGTTTTCCTTGATAGCGTTCCATTTCCATATCTTTGAGTAAACCTGGAAAAACCTTGCCAACCTTTTCTGATGGGTAAACAGTCCCTTCTTTATCGACTTCAACCAAAGTGACTGGCGGGTAAGTTAAAGCGGCGTTTGAAATTCGGGCAAACTGAACTGAATTTTTACCCATCTCAGACGTCACCTTGGCGATCCCCGCTTGCCATGCTTTCAGGAAACCCTGGCCCAATTTTGTCGTTTCTATCGGGACCCAATAAGTTCCCTCAAAATTGACAAACCGCTCTTCTGGCAACCCCAATACATTGATATCTGTTTCTTCAGTGTTGGCCATCAACAAAACGTGACCTGGCATATCCACCAACGCGGCGGATACACCCACGCTTTCCAGAAGAGAAGCCAAAAGCGCGGTGGTATCGTCGCAATCTCCTGTTTTTCTCCGGAGAGTTTCCCGAGGAAATTGAACATAATCCAACAAATCTGGTTTCTGGGAAGCCTGATCAAAAGGGGTCTTGGGGTCTGGCGCATATGACACCCCCAATGCATTGATGGCTTCATAAAATAATGCGGCTTTCGCCAGCGGCTTCCCCACAGTGGCTCCTTTCAAGAGCAACATTTGATCACGAATGGCAGCGCGGGTAAATTCAACCACTGGAGGATCTTTCGGTGTGATGAACGAAGATATCCGTGCTTTATCATTCCAGGATATGGAGTTGCGCGAATACAACGTGATCGGAGCGTTTTGAGAAACCTTCTTTTCCTCGTTCTCTTCAAAATATGACACTTGTATATCCATTTGAACTGGTGTGTCTTCTGTAAGTTCAAAAATCTGATCATTAAAAGTTAGTGTCACTTGGGTGGTTTTGGCCTCACCAGGCCCAATTTCTGAAACAATGATTTCTGTCGGATAGTCGGTATATTTTTTTAAACCCAAAGATACCTTAACGTTTCGAAACGGGATTTCATCGTTGTTACGCAACGAAATCTCTCCAACGGGATTGGTGACATAAAACTTAGACGCAGCAGTAAAAACAGGCTTGAGATCTATTTTTTCAATACTTATTAATGAGACGTCCTTTCTCTTCGGGGCTTTTATGGAGTTGGTGAGAGCCCAGTTGCCTTCATTGCCATTTGAATTCACACCCACCACAGCATAGGTGAAAAGGATCCCAGGAATCGCCTCCCTGTCAAAAAAGGGAGGTTTTTTAACTTTACTGATAGGAACAAAAAATGCACTGGATGCTCGATACACGGCATATTCTGTTGCCTCCGGATTGGACTCCCAATCGACTTGAAGTTCTCCTGCTTCCTCAAAAGCCGTTGCATTCAAACACGCACGTGGGATCAAATAAAAGGCATAAAGTGAAACACCTTTTTCCGACAACACAAGCACTTTATTTTGAGGACCACATTTAATTTTATCCCCCATCACTGAAACATCCGCCAAAAATTGACCTTTGTTATTAAAAATTCGAACACGGTTGGCGCCTTTATCTAAGATATAAAAACGACCCTCGGTGTCGGTGGCCAGAGAAACGGGATTGATCCAGGTTGGAGCCTTTCCTTCTTTATTGGCAATTTCAAACGAAAATTTTCCTGAAGAGTTGAAAAATATCAGCGCTTTCCGGTTGGAGTCTAACAACGCTATGAGGTCTGTGTTTGCGGCAACGCCTGCCACGGATGAAAATTGGCCTTCTTTATTTCCATTGGAGCCAACCTGGAATAAGAACAAACCATTGGGAGTTAAAACTTGAACGCGTGAATTCCCCTTGTCGACGACCACAAATGATCCGTCGTTGCGAATAACAAGATGAGTAGGAGATTTGAGGCTGCCTTCTTTCTTTCCTTTTTGTCCAACAGTCTTGGTGATTTCACCTGAATCGGATATCAATTTGAGTGAATGGTCCGCTTCATCTGAAAACCAGATATTATTTTCTGCGTCGAGCGCAAGGCTGTGCGGTTTAACAATCCGCGTCTCGCCCTTGGATTTTTTCCTCCAAGTAGATTTGATGGCCCCATGTGAGTCCACCCGGTCAAACTTTCCTTTTTCATTGTTTAAAAACAACATCTCCCCAGATGGGAGAAAAAGTCCGTCGGAAATTGGATGGGGCCATTGAGCCTGGTGTTGGGCTTGGATATAGGCGGCCGGTTCTTTAAATAGACGGATCTTTTTTTCATTGTTACGGACCTTGAAAATTTGAATTCTTTTGTTCCCTGCCTCTGCCACGCACAAGGTCCCCTCCTGCATTGTCACACCTGAAGGCGCCAACAATTCACCAGGATTTTTACCCTTCGTTCCAAAAACCCCCGAAAGAACTCCGTCCGGAGAAACTTCTTTCCATCGACCGATACCCATGGTGATGTAGGCATATCCATATTCATCCACCGCGATTCCTTGGGCAGATTCAAAACCTTCCGTAACCCCCAACCATCTTCGATCAGGAGAGAATCGATGCAAAACCCCTTTCCCCGCTTCCAAAACCCACAAAATACCATTGGGTGAATAAGCCATCGCCTTTACTTCTTTGATGGGATATTTTTCTGTTGCGAACAATCGATGTAGAAGAATTCCACCGGGGGTGAAAATGGCAAGGGAGGCCTCACCTTCATTCGCCACGGCGACAATATCATCCTGACTAACAGCCATAGCGGACACATCTTTAGATTCGAAGGATTGAACGATTTTGAATTTTTTCCATTCTTTAACTGAAGATTCGGTCAATATTTTTTCCGGAGATATTTTTATGATACGAGCGAATCCCTTGTCTGCCACCAACAGAGACCCATCGGACAAGAAACCAAAATCGACAGGGTTTTTAAATCCAAGGGAAGCGTTTTTAACAGGCATCAAAACAACCTGGGATTTACCATCTTGACCAACGCACTCTATACTTTGGTTTGTTTTATTGATCATCCATATTCGATTTTGACTGTCCCGCCGAAGCACATGCGGCGCAGCTTTTTTATCGACCAAGGGAATGGTCTTTTCAAGATTCACATCGTCATAAGCTTGAACGTATGAGCGAATTAAAATGAATAAAAATAACTTTAACACAGAAAAGTTTATGGATCGCACGAGGATTCTCCTTGGATAAAACACAATGTCCATAGCTTGGAATGAAAAGAAGGAATTTTACAGGGGAAAGGTTTAATTAAAGAGAGTCTGAATTTGAGCGTCAACCACCGACAGATTTCGATAGTCGACATGAGGAATTCTAATGAAATCAGATAGGAACAACGTATAAATCAATTCTCCCTCAGATGGGTTTTCTGGGATGGACGTATCGCGTCGCTGCATGGCTAGAATCCAGTTGGCTTCATAAGCATTCATACTACATCCTAATCAAAGCCCGTAAAATTGAGGTGAAACCAAAGTGATAAATCAGCGATATACAAACAGTCCTACAAATCAATCTGAATTAACCATGCTATTTGTCACATTGTTTTTCTCGCTGTAGTGAGATAAAGAATGAACAACAGAGCTCAACCGACGAACCTTACAACGTCATAATAAATATCTCATATATCGTCGGGGGGTTGATATGAACAATCAAGTTCAAGACAAGACCGTCTCAGTCAGTGGTCAAATATCAGGTCAAGAGTTTATAGGGCGCATTCAAATGGCGATGCAGAAAAGTGCTGAGTTTAAAAAACCTTTTTTTATCGTCATGATTAAAATAGAAAATATGGGTGAATTCAGGAGTAAGCGTCCATCTCACGTGGTCAACTCATTTCTAAGGGAACTCTTTAACACGGCCAGACGGGCTGTCCATCCCAGCCAATATGTGGGGGTCTATCAGGATGGCTTGGGTTTTTTATTCGATGCAGTTGATCACTCGAAAGTCGACACCATCGCGCAGCGTTTGGTATCACTCACGCAAAATGTCATTCGCCAAGGGCATTACAACGACCTGACATCCAGATGGACCGATATTCTTCAACAATTTTTATGGCCCCAGAATCCATCGCTCCTATTTGCCAGAGTGGGTTGGGCTATTTATCCCAGGGATGGAGAGGGAGTCAATGACTTATTGAACCGAGCGAGAGCTCACGTGGCTGAGTTGTCTCGTTAAACTTTTTCAAGAAGCTCGATAAGCCGGATCGTTGTACATCTTAAACTGCCGATAAACTTTCATCTTTTTTTGACCCAAAAGGACCGCGTCGAACAAATCTGACAACTCACTGACCAGATCATTGCGTTGTTCGTGCATGATTTCAAGCCGAGAAACGCATTTCATGCGATGGTCCGGACTCGCGTCTTTCCGATCGATCTGTTTTTGCATATGAAAAATTTTCAATTCAATGATCGATATTTTATCGACCAAACTTCCCACAGTTTCAGCCATGCTATTTCTCCGGACCTCTCACAACCTGAAGAACATAATCGTCGATCTTTTCAATCAAATCATTTCTCTTTTGATTTAGTTTGTCGATATTTCGTTTGGCTTGAACCACCTGCAAGTCATCGCTCATTCGCGCTTTGTCTTCCTCCTTCCAAAGCTCCATATTGGTTTGACATAAATGGGCCACCAAAGCTCCTAATTTCCGATTCGATTCCGTCATATTTTTATTTCCTCTTTTGACAATATTTTCTTGCAGGCTTCTAAAACTCTTTCCTCCGTCAAATTATTCATGCACATATGGCCGATCTTGCATTCATGCAGATGGCAACCCAAACATTCCAAATCTGGAACATTAACCGGCACGTCGCGGGTTCCCAGATTAGAAAGTGACGGGTTCCAATCTATGGGCCTCGTAGGACCGTAAAGCGTCACGGTCGGGGTCCCCATTGAAACGGCCGTGTGCATCGAGCCGCAATCAACTGTTAAGACCAAGGAGGCCCGCGCAAAAATTGCCGCCATTTCACGAAGACTGGTTTGGGGCAATTTACCAATGGCCTCGCCTTCCCCCTTTCTAATTTCTTCCACGAAATCTTCCTCTCCCGGGCCCCAGGCAATAAAAACACGTTTACCAAAATCCTTCATTAGTGATAAAGCCACCTTTCGATAACCCTCTTTTCTCCAAGAGCGAACCGCGTATCGGCTGGCGGGCGCCATGACCACAAATTGAAGAGGTTTTAAGGCTTCTTTGGCCATCCATTGATCAGCAAACAACTCATCCTCAGCTGTGGTTTTAATCTGTGGCAATAGCATCTGAGGTTCTGGATTGGGTTTTCCGATTTTAGCCAACCATGCTCTGACCATTCGAATTTTTCGTAAAGGGACATATTCAGGATAGTCCGGGATAGGGACAGCACATTGATAAAATATTTTACGAACCGGGTGGCTCCATCCCACTTTCCAACGGGCGCCACTGAGAAGTGTTAAAAGACCTGTCCGAGGATTGTTCATAAAATCAAACACCACATCATATTTTCCTGAACGAATCATACGAATCATTCTCCAGGGATGATTTTTGTCGTAGATCATAACGCGATCAATAGAAGGATTTGTTTCCATGACCGGGATCCCCGCGGGTTCTGTCAGAATATGAATTTCGGACTCAGGAAATATATTTCTCAAATAAACGGCGGTCGGGCCAGTTAACAAGATGTCTCCAATGCGACGCAGCTGAATAAGTAAAATTTTCATGGGATTACTCTAATAAACGAAATTTAATTCTGAAACGTTGACTGGATTTTGAAAAACTCGCCGGCAGTGGCGGAAGCGGCGACGAGTTCCGCACCGCTCTCAAAGCCACATTGTCATAAAAAGAATTATTGGACGGTTTTTCCACTTTTATGTCTGTCACTTGACCATCCTTTGAAACTGTGAGGCCCACTATACAGACTTCATTTGAACCATAAACAGCGGATTGGGACCATTCCGCCCATATTCGTTGACGTAGAATTCTTAAATATCCTCCAAATCCTCCAAACCCCCCTCCTTCACCAGGACCATAACCGATGCCAATTCCCATTCCTTTTCCGTCACCCTCTCCCCCGCCGCCTTCTCCGGTTCCAAAATCAAACCCTCCTTCACCTGCTTTGGTATTTGGATCAACACCGCGGCGAATGATATTGCTCTTTTCAATTTGGTTTGTTTCAGCTGTTTCAATTGGGGTATCTGGAGATGTCGTTGTTTTGGGTTTCTCCGGGATTTTTTTGGGATCTTTCACTTTCCAGGTCTCTTCAGTTTTTGTGGGTTTTTGAACGGGGCCTGGTTTTTGAGGGATCGGAACACGAACGGGGGCTGGGACAACTTGCCCCATGTGAGCGGCCTTGGGCCCTCCTCCGCCAGGACGGCCATCCCCACCACCGCCATCTCCTATAAATTCAAAACCATCAATAATGAGTAGATTTTTCCCCCGATTCAACCAGGTGAAAAAAAAGAACAGAAGCAAAATTGAAAAATGAATTCCGGCCGATGAAAGAAGGTATCGCCGCATCAGTGCATTGATTCAGGAAGGACCGCCACACCCAAGTTTTCGACTTTTAATTGTTTGGCCACATCCATCACATACACCACATCGTTAAATCGAGATTCTCGGTCGGCTTGGATCAACAGGGAGGCCTTATGCCCCGGAGGGAGTTGCACATTCAAGGCCGTTTTAAAGGCATCGCGTGTGACCATTTTCCCGTTCAAAGCAAACTTTCCATCAGCGGAAATTTCAACCTTCAAAGCGGTTTCTTCGGTATGACTCGGCGATGACGAGACCTTGGGGAGTTTTACTCGCAATTGTGATTCCACCAAGATCGGAGAAATAACCATAAAAATAATAAGCAGAACCAAGGCCACATCAATCAAGGGAATCATGTTGATTTCTGCTTGAATGTGATAACGGCCAGTTCCATTGGCGCTTCCAATTTTCATGACTCCCCCCGAACATTCTTTAAGGAAAGATCAATAATTTCTTGTCCAGTCAATTCCCATTCTTGGGTGAAATGTCGAAGTTGATTCACAAAATAGTTATAGGCGAGGAGGGCAGGAATGGCCACAACAAGACCTGCCGCGGTTCCCACCAATGCCTCAGAAATACCGATCGCCACTGCGCTGGCCCCTTCAGATGAGGTGGAAGCCACCGCATGAAAAGCCCGGATAATTCCAATCACTGTTCCTAAAAGCCCCACAAAAGGAGCGACGCTGGCCACCGTTCCCAAAATGGACACACGCATTTCATATTTTTGAACGAGAGCTTGAATGCTGCGGGCCAACCAACGTTCTTTGTCTTCCCGGTTCCCAGGGGCTTTGTATATAGCCTTGGCAATAGACGCGAGCGGTTGATCAGATTTTTCGCACCAAGCAACAATCTTTTCAGGATCAGCTGTTTTCTTGAGAGATTCCAGAAATGGTGTCGATTGAAGTTTGATTTGTGAGAAGACCTTCCACCGCTCAAAAATAATGGCAAATGTAACAATCGAAGCAATAAACAAAATAGATAAAACCGGCCAACCGGCGGCCAAAACTCCTCCCCAAGCAACGTTTCCCAAGAAATCCTCCTATTTTTTTCCAGCAGGTTTCAACAGAGCTGATATGCTGGTTAAATCGAAATCCCCCAACCCTTCGGTCAGGGCCCCTTCCATTAAAAATTTGACCGCTTGCGTAACAGGGATAGGTAGTTTTTTTTGTCTAGCTACGGCATCCATAAAGCGGACATCTTTAAGCATGTTTTTCAAAGAAAAAGCCGGCGAATAATTTTCTTCAAGCAAGGTTTTTTCTTTTATTTGAAAATACCCGCAATTCAAAGCAGGGCTTTGTTTTATCACTTCAAATATTTTTTCCGGATTTAAATCTTGCACTTTGGCCAAAGCCACTGACTCACAAAGCGCCGTGGTCATTTGCGCCACAATTAAATTCATGCACAACTTTAAGGCGGAACCTTTTCCAACCGGTCCGGCGTGGACCACCGCCTTACCAATGGCCTTAAAAAGATCATCCCATTTCAACAAATCAGCCTTCATTCCTCCAGCCAAAAGAATCAACTGAGCTTCTTCAACCTGTTTTTTGCTCCCGGCAACCGGGCAATCGATATACACCATGCCATTTTTATTTGTCGATTCACTAAACTCCAACGTTGATTTCTCATCAATTGTGCTCATCTGAATAAGGGTTTTCCCCTTAATATTTTTAGAAGAAAATATCCCATCTCTTCCCGTGAGAACATCTTCTACAGCTGCGGGATCGGTGACCATGATAATGATGGCCTGCGCGCGTTCAGCGACTTCCATCGGAGAATTGACGACCGACAATCCCTCTCTTTTGGCGATTTCTCGTTTTACAGCGGAACGATTAGAAACAAAGACTTGAAAACCTGCTTTTTGAGCATTTTTTGCAATGGCCAAACCCATAATTCCCAGGCCAACGACACCTATAGGAGGTTTCATTTGTTCAATTTTCTGGTTTTAAGAGAGCCAGAAAATAATTTTTTTAGAATAATTTTGTCGAATAAACTCTGACTTCGAAATAAAAGCCCATATTTTCTTAGTTGTCCACTTCCTTCAATTCGAACTACTTTGGCATCAAGCTTGAGTGGAATTTCAATATGACAACTAATGATGTCGTTAATCGAAAGATCAGCTTCAGTTTCGACTCCCAAACCTGAAAGACTGACATTCACGACAATTCCCCGACCCAATGATTTGCCAGAATTGGAGGAAGTGAGTTCCGCAAACAAATGAGCCGCTAGTCTTTCTTTTTTACGATTTTGTTTATCCATAATGTCCACCCATACAATTAGATTTTAATAGAGATGTCGCCCACCGTCCACGCGCAAACACTCCCCGGTAATGAAATTCGATTCACAAAAAAAGAGAACGGCTTTGCTTATCTCTTCTTCTCCGCCCCAGCGCCTTAGGGGGGTTACCTTCACAACATTTCGGATTTCCTCATTTTTTATTCGAGTGGGGGGCAAAATAGGCCCCGGAGCAATGCAGTTCACCAATACATCGGGTGCCAACTCAAGGGCTTGAACTTGAGTCAAACCCACCACTCCCATTTTTGCGGCATAGTATGGAAGGAAGCTTTTATATCGAGGTCTTCCGCTGGCGGCCACCCAATCAGAAAAATTTATAACGCGACCTTTGTTTTTTTTAAGAAGAGGTGCCATTTGTTGGACAGTTAAAAATGTGCATTTGAGATTGTCATTGATAAAACGATTCCAATCTTTCTCTGTTAGCTTTACAAACGGCGTCTTTTCATAGAGAGAAGCCATATTAATGAGGATATCCAATCTTGAAAAGGTCTTTTTAATCAGGGTGGCAACCTTTTTCACATCCCCAGATTTCGACATGTCCGCATGAACGATCATTGACTTCACTCCATGCTGAATCAACAATCGGGCGGTTTGTTCGGCCTTCGTTTGAGAATTTCGATAAGACAGAACCACATGACACCCTTTTTTGGCCAAACCCAAAGCCACTGCAGCCCCAATTCGAGCTCCGCCAGTGATCAATGCCACTTTATTTTCTAATTGCATGACGTCTTTGCCTCGCGCCCTCAAATAAACAAACGGCAGCGGCATTGGCCACATTAAGTGATTCCACTTGACCTTGCATGGGGATCTGAATGGTTTCATCAAAAAGTTTCATTTCATTCAATGCAAATCCCCCTCCTTCTGAACCAACAATCAATGCCACGGGTTTTTCCCAATCCAGCTGATCATAATTAATCCGGCCAACTTGGCTGGCGGCGACACATCGAACTTGTTCTGAATGAAGCCTTTCTATCGTTTCGGAAAGATTGCTCATTCGAAAAACAGGTAAGCGAAAGGCACTGCCAGATGAACCCCTC
This sequence comes from Elusimicrobiota bacterium, assembly GCA_022072025.1. Lineage (NCBI taxonomy): Bacteria > Pseudomonadati > Elusimicrobiota > Elusimicrobiota bacterium. The sequence goes on along the minus strand of JAJVIP010000002.1, from coordinate 527,237 downwards.
AAAGATTTGGGGCCCCAAACGTCCGCGCTGTGAGACGTCACATAAACATGCGTGACACCGGCCGCTTCCGCTGTGCGAAGGAGGGCCCCCACATTTTGAGGGAGCTGAACCCCATGAATAACCAAAATCAAAGGAGATTTGGTTGCGTTTGATGGCATCGTCCAATTTTCTGGTGGTTTTGCCAAAACAATCAATCCCTGTGGGTTGGACAAATCAGAACAGAATTCCATAACGGATTCAGATAACACCGAAATGGGCAAAGGCAAACCTTTGGGGATTAAGTTTTTGGCTTGTTCATATTTCTTTGGGGTGCAAAATAAGGATCGAGGTCTCCACTGAGAACGGAACAAATCTGAAATAAGTTTTTCTCCCTCACAAAAAACCATATTTCTATCTTTCGCATCACGAACTTGCCGGATTAAATGAACCTGGGGAGCCGACCGCTTATCAATAATTTTATATGCCATATGCAAATTCAAAGTAGGAAATACCCCGACCCAATGCAAGATTGAAAAAACGCTTGAAAATAAAGCCCAAATCCCTTATCCCTTAGATATGTTAAACGCATTGCTCGCTCAAATCATCAAGCCAGGAGTTTCGGACGTTCACTTGAAAGCCAATGAACCTCCCCTTGTTAGGCATTTGGGACAATTGTTGGCTGTTGATATTCCCCCAATGACCGCAGAAAGCATCGAGTCCTTGATTCAATCGCTCTTGAATGAGCCTCAGAAAACCAAACTAAAAGAAAAATTTGGGGTGGATTTTTCAATGCCGTTGGAGGGGATAGGGCGGCTGCGTGTAAATGTTTACCGCCAACAAGGATCTTTGGCTTTGGCCATTCGCCTGATTCCGTCAGAAGCCAAGAATTTTGACCAATTGTTTCTTCCCAAAAGCACCTTGGAGAAGTTGTGTCGGTCCAAACGGGGACTGTTTTTAATTTCAGGTGTAACGGGAGCAGGGAAAACCACAACACTTAATGCCATTATTAACTACATGAATGATAATTTTTCTTACAACATCATCACGTTGGAAGATCCGATTGAATATGTCCACAGTCGAAAAAATTCATCGATTTCTCAACGAGAAGTTGGGAGGGATGTGTTAAATTTTCCAGACGGCTTAGAGCATGTGTTACGTCAGGATCCTGACGTAATTGTGATCGGAGAATTGATGTCTGGGAATACATTCAGGGCCGCCATAGAAGCTGCGGGATCGGGTCACCTCGTTATTGGAACCATTCATAGCAATGACTGCTATGACACTGTTGAGAGAATCGTGAATGCGTTTGATTTCCAAGAACAACCCTATGTTCGGCTTCAATTAACAAATGTGTTAACGGCCATCATTGGTCAAAGATTGGTTCCAGAAAAAAATGGCCGGATGGTCTTACCAGCCACTGAAATCTTATTGGGAAGTTCCCAGATGAAAAAACTGATCCTTTCGAACAGTCCCAATGAGGTTCGTTTCCTTATTGAAAAAAGCGGTGCTTACGGAATGCACACCTTTGATCAGGACTTACTACGCATGTTTGATTCGGGACTTATCTCGCCAGGAGATGCTTTAAATTACGCCACCAACCCAAACGATTTGCGGCTCAAAATGCAAGGAAGCGCTGGGGGCCCCGGACTTGAGATGGTCAAATAGGCTTCTGTAAAAGCTTCATCCGGACCAGTGTTACCCCATTCACACTCTCAATAGCTTCTTCGGGTTTAAATATTAACCACAAATTCCTGAATGAGTGTTCAGGCAAAGCCATCCGATTTTCAATTCCTTGTTGAATCTTATCATCAAACATATCTTCGGAAAAATAAACAGTATGCCCCCGTTGAATTTTTCCGATCAAATGATTTGTAAAGGGGTCCAAAGAAGTTTCACGAAAAGCCATCAACCTTCCTGAAAGGGTTCCCCCGCTGAGTTCCGGGAATAAATAGGGTAACAAAACCTCGATTCCAGGGATCGAGCCAGGCTCCGCCGCCACGATAACATCTCCTGGTTTAACGAGACTTCTTATTGCGCGAAGGGTTTGATAACCCTGATTGTTCTCGATAAATGATGCTTTAAAAAACCAATGAGAAAAATTTAAATAAAATAAAACAACTGCCATAAGAAGAAGTAACCATGAGAAAAGGCGTCTAGTGCCAATGAGGATTCCCAAAGCGACAGTCCATGGAATCAACACATGAAGTCGAAAACCCTCTTGACCTGGACTCCAAAAAGCCAAAAAAGGGAACATCACCATTCCCCAGAGAATGAACAGAAACGCCAGTTTTGAATGCTTTGTAGGAATTTTTTTAAACCCTGCGAACAAAGTGAGGAATAAAATTAGGCATATTCCAGCCAATCCGCTGGAAAGTATTTTTCCCATTTTGAAAGGAAGCACGGTTAGGAGGGAACGCTCCCATCCCACCCAGAGACCTTCTATGATCGACAACCAAGACCGCCCCCAAAAACCGCCCCCTGTCATATTTGTGTTCCCATGGGGCCCTGCGTAACCCAGGGCCCATTGAAAGAAGGAGGAGCCTGAATTAATCGACGTAATATAGGAGTAAACCAGCACATAACACAAAAAAAGCCCCCCAAAAAAGGTCAGACCATAAACGAACAGCTGTTGAGGAGAACGTTTGTTTTGCCACAGCCAAAATAGAACTGGAAAGGCATGAAAAAAGCCTATGCCATGGACCAAAACGTAAGCGGTAGAAAGAATGCCCATGATGACCAACTGTGTGAAATTCAAGTCTTTGAACTCTTGTAAATGAAAAAGGTAAACGATCAGAAGAACCGAGAAAAATACCGATGCCCCGATCGCTCTTCCGTCTACAGCGTAATGCCATACCGCATAGGTAACCCCCAAGAAAAAAGTCAATGCAATGCTGTTAAATGACCCGCTCTGCTTTTTAATTGTTAAACACAGAAGCCCCAGCGCAGAGGACATGAGGAGAGTGTTAAACCGAGCCAAAGAATAAACGGCGTACCCGTCATATCCCAACGCTCTTTCGAGTTTAAACCAAAGAACCCCCAAAAAAGGATAAAGCGGATGATTGGGATGAAACCATCGAATGGATTCATTGGTTTCACAGGCGATGGCGTTGGTGATGGCATCAAAGGAAAACAGCTGATTCGTGGTTAAACCGTACAAAATCAAAAAAGGCAGGAATAACGCGCCAAAAAACAAGATCGAATGTTGACGATTCACATCAGATTCTTATCAAATTCCAAGTGTCCTTGGACACAACCGACATGAAGAAAATTAAAAAGAAAATATTGATCTGGGTATTGGGGGCAATCGCACTCCTGATTTTTGGAATCATTGCCATCATCATTGTCTCTGAATGGAAATTGTCAAAATTGGTTCCGGGTGGACTAGGCGAGCGTTTTCCGACCAAAGTTTATTCCATTCCCTTTAGCCTCTCCCAAGAAATGGCTTTGTCTTCAGATGAAATAATGGAACGAATCAAAAGACTTAATTATCAGCCAAGTACGATCACAGGGATTTCCAAAGGAAAATATCACTGGTCTCCACCTGACTTGTATTTGGGCCTCAGAGGTTTTTCTTCCCCCACACACTCACAAGAACCTTTCATCATAAAGATGACACAAAAACCAGATGGCCGATGGTCGCTCCTTGGACCAAACGATTCAACTCCCCCTTTGGTTTTATTGGAACCTGAATTGATCGCTGAATTATCGGGGCCCCAAAAAGTCCGCCGTGACCCGGCCACGTGGGAAGATTACCCTCCCAATTTAATTGAGGCGGTTATCGTCGTTGAAGATAAGCGGTTTCATAAACATCATGGCATCGACCCCAGGGGCATCATGAGGGCAGCTTGGCACAACCTTCGTCATGACCGAAGCCTTCAAGGCGGCAGCACCATCACTCAACAATTGGCTAAAAATTTCTTCCTGTCCAACGAGAGAACATTTAGAAGAAAATTTCTTGAACTGGGATTCGCTCTATATTTGGATTTACGTTATTCGAAGGAAAAAATACTCACTCTCTATCTCAATCATATTTATATGGGCCAAGATGGCGTGGTAAGCATCGCGGGAATGAAAGCGGCGGCAGAATATTATTTTGGAAAGAACATTCGAGAGATTAACACAGCGGAATCCGCCTTGTTGGCTGGAATTATTCGATCCCCCTATCGGTACAATCCGTTTCAAAATCCAACTTCGGCGAAAGGCCGTCGAAATACAGTTCTTAAACTATTGTTGCAAGAAAATGTGATCAGCGAATTGGAATATGAACGTGCCCTCGCGCAACCTCTTTCCACCATAAAACGGACAATACCTTCAACGCATATGCATGATTATTTTGTTGCCGAAGTCTTACGTCAACTTGTGCCACGTTTTAGTGAGGACGTGTTATTTCGGTATGGTCTTCGAATATATACGACCATGGACCCATTGTTTCAACAACTGGCGCAACGAATTGTCAAAAAGGAAAAATTCCAATCCGCCATGGTTGTCATCGAACCGAACACAGGACGGATTCTGGCGTTGGTGGGTGGTCGAAATTATCAGGAGAGCCAATTTAACCGGGCCACACAGGCCAGCCGGCAACCAGGAAGTACCTTTAAACCTTTTATTTACGGAGCGGGTTTAGAACATGGGTTCACACCAGCCTCAATTTTAATGGATGAACCAAGAGTCTATCGGGATCGCGGAAAGATTTGGGCGCCCCAAAATTTTGATGGGATACATAGGGGCTCGATTTCTTTTAGGGACGCCTTGGCCCAATCCATCAATGGCGCGACGCTTGATCTGGCTCAAAAAATTGGGACATCCACCATTATTCGTTTCGCGCGAAAATTGGGGATAGAATCCCCACTTGAAAATAGTCTGGCCCTGGCCCTGGGAACTTCAGAGGTAACACCTCTTGAACTAACAGCGGCCTATGCTCCGTTTGGAAATGGAGGATTTCGGATCACACCGATATTTGTCTTGTCAGTTGTGGATGCCGAAGACATCGCACTGGAGATCAATAATGTTGAAAGAGAGTCGGTTTTGGACCCGGCACATGCCTACCTGATGACCTCTTTAATGGAAACCACCATTACTGAGGGAACCGCTAAAAATCTTAAAAAGATGGGATGGGAATTCCCTTCCGCTGGAAAAACAGGAACCACCAACGATGGAAAGGACGCTTGGTTTGTTGGCTATACACCCAATCTTCTGGTGGGTGTTTGGGTTGGCAGTGATGAGGGAAAGGCCTTGGGTTTATCGGGAAGTATAAATGCACTGCCGCTCTGGGGAGAATTCATGTTGCAATCTCAACGGGGGAGGATAACTCATGAATTTAAAAAACCCCTTGGGATTATTCCTGCCAGGATTGACCCCATTTCAGGAGCTTTGGCCCGAATCGGATGTCCTGATCAGAAAAATGAAATGTTTATTAATGGAACCGAACCGACTTCTTATTGCCCATTACACTCGGGAGGATTTACAGGTTGGCTAAAAAAAATATTTAAAAATCGTTAAGGCATTCCTTCTTTTTCTGCCGGATTCTCATGTTCCATCCCTGGGACCACGGGCGTGGCAACCGGAGGGGCCACCTCAACGGGTGCAGGCGCTTGAGCGACCTTTTCCTTTTTACAGGCCGACAAACATTGCATGGCCATCAGCGAAAAAATCAAACAAAGCTTGTACATCGAATCCTCCTAATTTTTTTTTCGTGTTTCCTTATCTCTTTTTGATTTGAGATAGAGCGCATTTAATAATTCAATAAATGTTGCGTAAACATCGTTGTTTCGTGCCCGAAGGGGAGACAGGTTTTGTCCTGCTATCCAACATTTCAGCCACAAGTCAATTCTCTGGGCGGGTCCCACCACACGGTTCGCGGTATAAGACGCGGCCAGTAGAATTCCTCCGACAATGATGGGAATATAAACAAACGGATTCATAAAAAAAACAATCAGCGGAGGGAGCCCCTCTTTAAGAATGGAGGGGGTCATATTGGCTTCATCAAGGATGTTATGGAAACTTTTAAAGAAAAACCAGGACACCCCTGCGCCGATAGAAAAATAAAGGAAAAGAATTATTTTTCCCGTTCGACTCATGAGGATGGGATGTAACAACAGTCGCGTTCGCATCTCTATTTCAGGTCCGAATCCAAGGCTTGGTTCAACAATTGTGCGGTTGTAACCATGTCATCTCCTGTACGGAGAACCACTGGTCCAGTTTTCCCCCCCGAGAGACGGACTGTACACCACGATTCAAGTCGCTTCAACGGGCCTGCATAGCGGTGCGACAATCGGAGGGCCAATAAAAATAAAACAAGTCCCACTCCCAACCAGATAAATAAAGCCATCCAAAAAATTTTCCCTATACCTTCTGATAATGCATTTATTTGAAAAAGAGTAAGGTTGGGAATTGCTTGCCCAATATATAAGAGAGAAAGAAATAGTGCGGTGGGAACCAATACAACGAAAAAAAGGCCTTGAACAAACGCTAAAGCGAATGAGAACTGAAACGTTCGATGAACAATGATTTGTTTTCTATTCACCCGATAATTATAAAGCCGTCACTTGCGATTAACAAGGTTGAAGAATTTTTAGTTGATAATATTTTTCTTTTTCAGGAGGGAATAAATCTGTTCAAAGACATCCGATTCTTTTTCTTGGCCATTTAAACGCATATCACAGGATTCAATGTTTTTTCCTGAAGGGTCGATATCAATGACCAATATTTGAAAATCAGGAATAAGGGCCTGAACAGCGGCAATGTCAGCGAGGCCGATGGCATTGGTGGTGGATACGACAATTTGTCCTGAGTCCAACAAAATATGAGCCACTTCAGCGAATCTTCGGACCAATTCCTGTTGTGTCGATTCCACCCACACCAAATCAGCGTCCACTCCCAAAAGAACATTGGTTCCATCCAGCATGTAAGACGAACAACCCTTTCCAAAAAGGGACTTCTCAATGGTCCGGGCGTATTTATGTTTTCCAACACCCGGTTTCCCGATAAACATGATGAGGGCTGGGTTGTGCCTATATTTTTGGGCTCGCTCTGATTGAGATACTCCCCCTTTGATCCAATTAAAATCCCGCAAACGGGCCTCCGCCCTTAAATTCTCCTGATTGTCCTGGACGGCATTAATAATAATTCCGCCGCCTGCGATATCATAGCCATCAACAATCACAAATCGGCCAGTTGTTTCACTTTCTGAGATCACATCAAACGCGATCGCTTGTCGGGTCTCCAAAACGACATCAGCCACATCATGCCGGCTCACATGGTCTTTATCAAGTGTCCTTCCCGCCTCGGAAGCGTCTATGACTTTGTTGATTTTGTGTATGCGGACAGGTTGAGATTGAGTGTGAATCTTCAATTTATAATCTTGGCCAGGCACAAATGGTTTTTTCCCCAACCAAATTAAATTGGCTCTAAACCGAGTCCCCACCTGAGGTGGCTGAGTTTCATGGGACATCAATTCGCCACGGGTCACATAAATTTCCTCGGAAAGAGTAAAACCCGTTGACCATCCCGCTCCAATTTCTGAGCGGGGAGTTGAATTAAACCCCTCGATAGATTTTATCGTGCTGATTTTATTTGAAGGATGAAATAGCACCTTGTCTCCCACCTTTGCCGTTCCCGCTTCAATGCGTCCCGCAATGATGCGGCGATCATCTCCGTGATTGGTGAATTTATAAACAGCCTGCACCGGCATACGAAAATTTCGATCGGTTAGAGGGGGTGCTTTTGGGAAGTCATCCAAACATTCCAATAAAGTGGGGCCTTGGTACCAAGACATTTTTTTGCTGCGGTCGTAAATATTTTCACCATGAAGAGCGCTGATCGGAACAAACTGCTTGGGATTAACAGCGCCAATGTTATTCAAAAACTCACGGTACTCTTTTTCAATCTTGTCAAAAACCTCCTGACTGCGTTCAACCAAGTCCATTTTATTGACACAAACAACCACTTGTTTGATTCCCAGCATCGATAGGATATAACCATGGCGACGACTGTTTTCTCGAACCCCCTCTTTGGCATCAATAACCAACGCGGCGGCTTCGGCCCGCGCCGCCCCCGATATCATGTTTTTTAAAAACTCAATGTGCCCTGGCGCGTCGATGATGATGTAGTCCCGCTTGGCTGTTTTAAAAAAACAACGGGCAGTATCAATCGTGATCCCTTGGTCTTGTTCGTCGGTCAGCGCGTCCAAAAGAAAAGCATATTCAAAGGGTTTTCCGGTCCTTTCGCATTCCTTCCGAACCGCTTCCAGTTTTCCCTCAGGGAGAGAATGTGTGTCGGCCAAAAGTCGTCCCACAACCGTGCTTTTTCCATGGTCCACGTGGCCAACAATAACGATATTCATCTGAGCCCTGGTCACATGTACCCCTCTTTTCGCAACTCTTCGAGACCATGTTTCCCATCTTGCAGGCGACCTGACCGCTCCGCGATATTTTTGAGCTTTCCGGATTTCAATTCTTCAATGATGTCATCCACATTTTTTGCCGTGCTCTGAATAGGAGCCTGGCACGGGCCACAACCCAAACTTCGATACCGTGTTCCCTGGCCTTGGTCATAATAAAGGGAAACGGTTGGAATCTTCTCTCGTTTGATGTATTCCCAAATGTGGAGTTCTGTCCAATCCAAAAGAGGATGGATGCGAACGTGAGTCCCCGGAGCGAAATCGGTTTTGAATTGATTCCAAAACTCAGGCGGTTGTTCGCCAACATCCCACAAATTGTTTTTATCTCGAGGAGAAAAGTAACGTTCCTTGGAGCGGCTTCCTTCTTCATCCGCGCGGGCGCCAACGATGACGCCATGATAAGGGGCCTTGTCAGGGTCCTGTTCGTATTTCCCTGTCTTCAGATTGAGTTTTTCTCTCGGCCATGTACCATTCAACGTATGGGTCAAAGCATCTTTTTTTAGAAATCCGCAGCATTGGACCCGGGAAATTTTATCTGGATGGCCTTCCGGTAGATGTTGTGTATTCGGGAAAGTTTTACCTTGAGAGAGAATGTCTTTGTTTTGTCCCACCACCATTGTTAATTTGTATTCCATGGCGAGCCGATCTCTATAGAGGATCATCTCTGGCAATTTATAACTCGTGTCGATATGAACGAGAGGGAAGGGGACATGTCCAAAAAAGGCTTTTCTGGCCAACCAAAGGAGAACGGTGGAATCCTTCCCAATGGACCACAGCATGCAGAGACGTTCGAAATGACGAAAGGCCTCTCGCATGATATAGACGCTTTGTTGTTCTAGCTGATCAAGATTATCCATGATTATCGTCGAAGAACCCATTTTAAGGAAGGGGTAAAGACTTGTGAAATTTACTAAAAATGTAAATAAAAAACTCCATGAATGGCGATAAACCAAGTCATGGAGTCTTTTATTTGAACTTTTTCTATTTCTTTTTCTTTTTTTTCTTGGACTTGGCAGCCATGAATTTCTCCTTTGAGTTGAGCTTCCTTACGAATGGTTAGGATTGCGGTTGTGGTTCTTCAGCGTACCCCACATTGATTCTACAGCGCAATTCACAGCGGCAAGAGGCATTGGCTCCTATGTGAACTATTTCATTGCAAATATCCTTGGTTTCAGAAATTGTTTTTTTAGAGAAAAGAATTTGGCTTATTTTCGTTTCGAGGTTGAGGCGGCCATTTCCACATTGACCGGGACACGTTACCCACAATTTCAGCGAATCTGGAGGGTTAAAAGAGCGAATTTCAGAACCCAACATGTGCCCTTCCGGATTTAAAAACTCCATTTCGATCACCAACTTTTCAACAAAGGAATACCGATCTCTCAACGCCCCCCCAAAGGTATCGTTGTCTTCTGATTGTCGTCGCATGGTTTTCTGATAATTCTTATTGGGGCTTTTTACTATTCGTCTTTTTTTTATGGGCAATGAAATCTCCTTGAAAAAAATAATTACCACTTTTCATTCTCACCATACCAGTTATAAGGGAAATGCACGACAACTAATTCACTGATTTTAAAAATTAAAACACCCCGTGAAATTAATTCGTTTTCGATCAATACTAAGGGGGTCTCAAAAACGTGAATCAACGATCAACCAATAAGAGGAGAAAAAATGAAACCGTCACCAAAACAATATGACCCCAAAAAACTATACGCGGCTCAAAATGCCAAGGATGGTTTAATCAATGTGGCTGATTTGAGTCTTCTGCTTGGCATTCCTGTTACAGAGCTCACCAGTTTCGCCAAAATGGGTCTTTTAAATCACTATGGGGAGTATCATGGGAAGAGGTTTTATAACTTTGAAGAAGTGGTGAATTGGGCCGTTGATATTGATTCAGACGACCGCGCAAAATCCACCATCCGAATAGGCCTTGAATCCACCCTTCGAAGCAAAGGGTGCCCTTACTCACTTGAAAAGATTTCGGAGCGATCAGAAAATCCAACCCGAGTGAAAGTAATCTGGAAAGAAGAAGTAATCAATACATTTTCACAAGTTGGGGTTTAATCTAACAAACCAACATCTGGCCGAGAACAACCGCCTTATCAAGTACACATCTTAAATAGACGGAATTAAGACAACGGGAGGTTATTGTTGACTCCTTTCAGAATGCTCCGGGGCTGTATTTTATCGGGAATCCCTCTTTCTCTTGTGGTTCAAACCCGATTTAAATTGTCTACGGCCTTGACCTTCGCTGATATTCAGCGGGATGGAAAGGACAGCGCGGCATAGAGCCTCCAGTGTGTTTAGATGAGAGGGAAGACAATTAAGGAGGGATTAATAACGGCGTCGATGGTTTATCGTCGATCGTCGATAGAGGGAAAATTTTGCGCCGGTCGGTTATCAATAAGTCCTTACCCCATCGACCATCGTCAAACGACCATCAAGCAAATTTCGTGCCTTTCGCGAAATTTGCTCCCCGAGCTAGACTCGAACTAGCAACCTTCCCGTTAACAGCGGGACGCTCCACCATTGAGCTATCGGGGAATTGGAGGGATGAGACCTTTAAATCAATAATTAACAGGTGGGATTGTAACACAAGCCCCAAAAAATAACAAAAGCCTTCCGAATGGAACGAAAGGCTTTTGTCTATATGATTGTCAGTAATTAGCTGGTTTTAGAGACGTTTGCCGCTTTCGGCCCCTTATCTGAATCAACCACTTCGAACTCCACCGTGTCACCTTCAACCAAGGATTTAAACCCTTGACCGACAACGGAGGAATAATGAACAAATACATCACCGGAACCATCGTCCCTTGTGATGAAGCCATAACCTTTTTGATTATTGAACCACTTTACTTTTCCACGCAAGGCAATTACCACCCTTTTGATGCTGATTCGAGAGCCACTTCGGGTGAGTATTGCCTCACCTGACTCTTTGCAGCACGACTATGATTCTAAAATATGTCTCAAAAGCGAGGTCAATTTCAATACAAAAGATTATTTGATGCGCGCACGCTCATCGCGCAACATTTTCGCTTTTGTTTTGAGACCTCCGGGTCCCGAATATCCCCCCAACTTACCATCCGACCGAACGACTCGATGACAGGGAATAATGGGAACAAATGGGTTTTTTCCAAGCGCGGCTCCTACGGCTCTAACAGCTTTGGGGTGACCAATCTTTCTGGCTATCCATTGGTAGGTTCGGGTTTGACCCGAAGGAATTTCAGCACAAGCGGTCCAAACTTTTTGCTGGAATTCCGTGTAACTTTTCAACTTGTATTTAATGGTGTTAGGAACCACGCGCGAGATTCTACACCAAAAAAGCTCGTTTTTGTCGACGTTGGCGATGAAACGTTATGGCAAATCTGTGGGCTTCATCTCGAACGTGGCGCAAAAGAAGAAGTCCTGGAGAATCTTTTTCCAAACGAATGGACTTCGCCTGACCCGGCAGGAAAATTTCTTCTTCTTCTTTGGCCAGAGCGGCCACCGTCATTTTCTTCAATCCCAATTTTTCAAGAGCAGATAAAGCGGAATTTAACTGGCCTTTCCCCCCATCAATCAGAATCAAATCCGGCAATTTTTTCCCTTCTCGCAGCAGACGAGAATAGCGCCGGCCCACCACTTCCACCATGGATTGAAAATCATCAATTCCCTGAACCGTTTTAATGATGAATTTTCGATATTGTGATTTATCGGGTCGCCCCCGATCAAAAGACACCATAGAGGCCACTTTTTCAGACCCCTGAATATGTGAAATGTCAAAACATTCAATTCTCATCGGAGGCTTTTGCATCCCCAATCCCCTCATTAGGTCTTGAATGGCTCGACTTTCTTTAATTCGGGCATTCAACATCGACTCATTGACTTCCCGGATGGTTACCCGTTCATTCATATGTTGAATGGTGATAATTCGGTCTCTCACTTTAGCGGCATCTTCATATTTTTTAACTCGAGCCAAGGCCTTCATCTCTTTTTCCCATTGTTGAAGCAATAAATCTTTTTGCCCGCCAAAAAACCATCGCGCTTTATCGACGATTTTCTCATACGCCCGAGATGAAATTTTTCCCAAACATGGCGCCGGACATTGTCCCGTGTGCAAATAAAGGCAAGATTTCACTTTTTCATAAGGCCAGATTTTCCCCTCATGGATATCAAGTCGACATGGCCTCAGCGGAAATAGTTTTTTTCGCCACGCCCAATGCAGCAAATGTCGAACCTGACTAACGTTGGGATAAGGGCCAAAATAAAGCGATCCGTCTCTTTTTTTTTGACGACTCAGGAACAACCGAGGAAAATCTTCTTTCATAGAAAGAACAATATAGGGGTAACTTTTATCATCCTTCCACATGATATTGAAGGTGGGCTTAAATTGATTGATAAGTCGCCTTTCTACAACCAAGGCCTCCCGTTCACTTGAGGTAGGGACATAATCCACATGACGAATAACGGCGACCAAGGCAGTCGTTTTGGCGTCTTTGTGTTTTGAAGAAGAAAAATAGGAAGACACTCTCTTTTTTAAATCGATGGCTTTCCCTATGTAAACAATCAACCCTGTGGTATCCCGCATGAGATAAACACCGGGGGAATGGGGCAATGGAGGCAAGGGAGCGTACGTTGATGTCATGAGGTCAGCGATTTTCTTTTGAGAATATTCAGAAAATCATCCACTTCTTTGATTTTGGCCCATTTGGATATTGAAAAATAGAAAACACACCCCACAGAAATAGACAAAAACACACGAATCGCCAGAGGCGCATGGGCCAAAACAATAAATCCCACGTACCAACACACAGCGCCCATAATCAAACCAACCCCCGAAGCGGAAACAAAACTTTTCAATATTCCTTTTCCTCCAGAGGGGCCCCATTCCTTCCTTAAAAAATAATAAAGGGCACAAGCCTGATAAATCGCCGAAATGGTGGTGGCCAAGGCGAGTCCGGCCGCTTCCCATTTCCACATAAACAAGACATCCAATATCACATTGAGACCCATGGCGAAAAAAGCCACCTTTACCGGGGTCCGCGTATTTTTGTGGGCATAAAAGGCGGAGGCCAAAATTTTGATAGCGGAATAGGCTGGCAAACCCGCCACATAAGGGACTAGGGTGGCATAGGTCATGACGGAGTTTTCCTTTAAAAATTGCCCCCGTTCAAAGAGAACTTGAACAATGGGAAAACCCAGCACCGCCAAACCTATGCAAGACGGGATGAGAACAAAATTCGCCAGCCGAAGCGAATGAGTAATAATGTCCTTAAACTCCGCTGAATTGTTTTCAGCGGATGATCTGGAAAGAGCGGGAAGCGCGACACTTGAAACAGTCACGCCGAAAAGAGCGAGCGGCAACTGCATCACGCGATTGGAATTGTACAAGGCAGAGATAGAACCTTCCCTCAAAAAACTCGCGCAAAACTGATCCACAAATGAATTCACTTGGTCCGCGCACAAGCCAATGACAGTGGGAATCATCAGCAGGAATATTTTTTTGACTTCGGGATGGGAAAACGGCGAAGAGAATCTCAAAAAAAAGCCTTCTCGAATTAAGGAAGGAACTTGCCAGAGAAGATGAATTCCCACCCCCACCACCGCGCTGATCGCCAATCCCTCAATGGGATGGGACATGCGAGACGCAAAAAACACAATAAAAGATATTTCCCCTATAGAAAGGCCCGATGGAGAAATTGCCGGAATAAAAAACCGCCCACAGGAATGAAGAACGGCAGAAACCAAAGCCGCCAAACAAATTAATAGAAGAAATGGAAAACAAAGACGAGTTAACTGGGTGGTGAGCGCAAATTTTTCCGGGTCATTCACAAAGCCCCAGGACACGAGGCGGGTCACTTGCGGGGCAAAGATCATGCCCAAAACCACAACGATTGAGAGGATGATGGTTAAACCGAAAAAAACCGACGAAAAAAGACGGGAGGCTTCTTCTTTCCCTTTCTTGTGCAGCGTTTCGGTGAACACGGGAACAAAAGCGGCAGTCAGGGAACCTTCTCCCAAGAATCGTCTAAACAAATTCGGAATCTTGATGGCGGCGTAAAAAGCATCGGTTTGGTGTCCTCCACCAAAATAGGCCGCAACCAGCGAATCACGCACATAACCCAAAATTCTGGAGATAAGAGTAGCGCTCGCAAAATTGCCGACCCGTCGACCAAATTGAGCTTGATTCTCTCGAGATTTCATTGCTACCATCCTGTAAATTCAGCTAATCAAAGGAGTCGTTCCGATTTATGGCAAAACCCAAAAGCAAGCGGCATGCATCAGCGTTAAAAGCACATCGAAAATCATTGGTTCGAAAAGCATTCAACTATCAAGTTCGTAGCCGCGTCCGAACCCTCACTGCAAAAGTTCTCAAAGACATCTCCGCCAAAAACAAAGAGGCAGCAACCGCCAGTTTTATTTTGGCTCAATCAGCTTGGCAAAAAGCAGCCAAAACTGGAATTTTCACCAAACAGGCGGCCTCTCGAAAAATTGGCAATTTGGCTTCAAAAATTGCTGCGTTGTAACGTTTTTTGATTCTGACCCGCACCACATAAATTCCACAACAACAAAGAAACCGCCACCTCACTCGGCAAATGACCTGTCTTAAGATCCTGGTCTGCGAGTAAAACCTTCTCAAGAGAGCCTTGAATTTCAGCGGCACGATAGGCTTTTAGCCCTTTTAAAAGATTCGTTTGATGCATTTTAGACCTGATATTGAGCGCTCCGCAGATATCATCAACAGACATTTTTTTTTGGCTTTGCAGAGTTTGAGCCAAAAGCAACGTGCGAAAAACCCGTTCACACAGAGGAAAGATCATCTCGCCTCGAACACCGACTTCCGCCAGTCGACGCCCATGAGATAGAGCTTGAGCTGAATTTCTCTCCCATAGAGCATCCTCCAGTAACCGCGTGTCGCCCACCTCATCAGGAAGTCCATGGGCTCTAATATCGGCAACCTCAATATTCTTTTTGTTTCCAATAAAAAGACACAACTTGTCCATCTCATTGGAGATTTCTTGAAGATCTTGGCAGGCTTCCCCCAGCAATTGAGCCGCCTCATAGCCCATGCTTTTTCCCCTTTGACGGGCTTCTCCCACCACCCAGGCCGGGAGTTGATTCGGAAAAGGTGTCCAAAAAGTAACAATGCCGCCATGCGAGGCCACTTGCGCTGGGATTTCCTCTCTAAGATTGGCTTTCCCTTCATAGAGGAACAGGAGGCAGGTACTCTTCGGGATTTGTGAGAGCATTTCTCCCACAATTCGTGAATCAGCGGCGGAAATTTCTTCCGCATGATTGACTACCACCACACGCCTTTCTCCCATAAAGGGAAGGCCTTGCATGGCATTGATAATGTCACTGGCCTGGCAAGTGCTCCCATCAAACCTTTCAAGGTTAAAATCCCGGCAATCCAAGGGAACCAATTGATCCATCATTTTGGCGAGGGCTCTCTCCTTTAGCCAATTTTCGGGCCCATCAAAAAGATAGAGCGACCCGATGGATCCCGAACGGAGAACTTGTTCGAGTTGATCGGGTCTAAACGAAGGCACGGCTAATAAGGAGCAGGGCTTTGATAGACTGGGACTGGGTTGTCAGGTGTTTGATCTTTGGGCACGGCTTTCGGAGAAGCCCCCGTGACCACGCCAAACCCTTCAACGGTCCGACGGACGATATCCACAGAAAAACGATCCCACAATTCTTCTCTGGCCTCTTCCACTGTTTTTCCTCCCGGTTGGGTTTCAGTGAAATACCTTAATTTTTGTTCAAGAAGGGGTTCTTCCCATAAATATTGATTGTTGTGTTTATCAAGAAACTTTAAATTCATCACGATCCAGACTTGATATTCAAGAGGAACCAAATTGGCGTCGTGTGACAATTCTGTTTCACGATATTGGGTAATAATTCCTTCAACAATACCATCAGCCTTGTTTTGATCATCGGTGTAGGCAATTCGTCCATCTCTAATAAACTCATCGGTTGTGGCCAGCCACAATTTATTCCCAATGGCTGATTGTTGAGTTTGATTTTCAAAAGGTTTAACCGCAATGGACTTGATATGCGGAGGGAGAATAATTGAAGGAGGAATATATTCTGAACTGAGCCCGCCACAGCCCGTCAATGGAAACATCGCAAAAAGAACGGAAAAGTAAAGTGCAAAATTTAATTTCATAAGCTGAGATTCTCCTTTTTATCCGACGAAATTTACCAATTTATTGGGGACATAGATAACGCGCTTTGGAGCGAAAGAAGTGCCTTTCTTCAAAAGAGACTCCAATGCTTTTTCTTTAACTTCCTCCTCCTTCAAATTGGGTGAAATACTCAACTTGTCTCGCAGTTTTCCATTCACCTGAACCACGATTTCGATTTGGCTGCTGATCATTTTTTGAGTGTTGGCCTTTGGCCAAGGGACAAAAGTGAGAGAGTCTTGATGGCCAAATTTCCCCCACAATTCATCTGCCATATGCGGTGCAAAAGGAGAGAGGAGTTGCACCACGGTTTCCGTGGCCTCTTTTGAAACCGCGTCACCCAAATGGGGATAGAGATAGATGGAATTGACCAACTCCATGATCGCAGCGATGGCGGTATTAAATCCGAAATCATCTTCGATATCACGCGTGACACGGTGAATACATAGATGGACACGCCGTATCAACTCTTCCGCACTGATTAATTCTTCGGATTCGGTTCGTTTGAACGCTTTTTCATCATCAGAGCCTACGAAGACATGCGCGAGTCGCCAAACCCGATTTAGAAACCTCCAAATTCCTTCAATTTGTTTGTCCGACCATTCCAGTTGTTGTGTGGGTGGAGCTGCGAATAAAATGAACAGACGGCAGGTATCAGCGCCATATCGGCCAATGACATCATTGGGATCTACCACATTGCCTTTCGATTTGGACATGGCGCTTCCTCCCAAGGTTACCATGCCTTGGGTTAATAACGATTGGAAGGGTTCATCGCATTTCACAAATCCCATATCTCGCAATACTTTATGGAAAAAACGTGAGTAAATGAGATGCATACACGCATGCTCACTTCCCCCCACATATTGAGTCACGGGAAGCCACTGATTGGCTTTTTCCGGCTCAAAAGGTTTTTTTTCGTTGTGGGGATCGGTATAGCGAGCGTAATACCAACTCGAATCAATAAAGGTGTCCATGGTATCGGTTTCGCGCCGGGCGATTTGGTGACATTTGGGACAGGGGGTTTGGATCCATTCTTCGGCCGAAGCCAAGGGTGAAGCGCCTATACCGGTAAATTCAACTTGTGTGGGCAAGGTCACGGGCAATTCGTTTTCGTTCACGGGCATCATCCCACATTTGGAACAATAGACCATGGGAATAGGGGTACCCCAGTAACGCTGCCTAGAGAGCAACCAATCTCGCAATTTATAGGTGACGGCCGCCGCGCCTCGGTTTAACTTTTCCAAATCGGTTGACATTTTTTTCTGGGCGTCTTGGATGGTCAAACCGGTATAAGGACCTGAATTGATCAACAAACCTTCCCCTTCATAGGCCTGTCCAGAAGGGAGTTTTCCATCAGAGGGCGCGATGACTTGATTAATGTCGATATTGAATTTCGTTGCAAATTCGTAATCCCGCTGATCATGGGCCGGAACCGCCATAATGGCTCCCGTTCCGTAATCGGTTAAGACGTAATCAGCCACCCAAATGGGAACCAGGGACCCTGTCAATGGATTCTTGGCATAACGACCAGTGAATACGCCAGTTTTTTCTCGGTTTTCGGCGGTCCGCATAAATCGAGTGAGGGTCTTTGCTTTTTGCCGATAGTCCTCTACAGCGCCTTTATTTTCAGGTGTGGTCAAACTTTCCAGTTGTGGATGTTCAGGTGCAATGACCATAAAAGTGGCCCCAAACAAGGTATCAGGCCGAGTGGTGAACACTCTGAGATTTCCTTGATCAGTTTCAAAATCAACATGAGCTCCCCATGATTTTCCGATCCAATGGTTCTGCATGGTTAAAACTTGATCCGGCCATCCTTTTTGGGTAGCCGTTTTTTTCAATTGAGTGTGCCCCGTGAGCAATTCTTCGGCGTATTGAGTAATCCGAAAAAACCATTGTTCCAATTCTTTTTGCGACACCAAACTGTCGCATCTCCAACATCGCCCCTCATGCACCTGTTCATTGGCCAACACCGTAACGCAAGAGTCGCACCAATTCACGGGAGCTTTTTTCCGATAGGCCAGCCCTTTTTCATACATCTTGATGAAAAGCCACTGATTCCAACGATAATAGTCGGGATGGCAGGTGGCCACTTCGCGATCCCAATCGTAAGAGATCGCTAGGGCCTTGAGTTGTTTTCGCATCGTTTCAATATTTTTCCAAGTCCAAGTGGCGGGATCGGTTTTGTGTTTGATGGCGGCATTTTCCGCGGGAAGCCCAAACGAGTCCCATCCGATGGGGTGAAGAACCGATCGGCCTTTGCGCCTTTGGAACCTGGCCAAAACATCACCAATCGTGTAATTGCGGACATGCCCCATGTGCAAATTACCAGAAGGATAAGGAAACATCACCAAAAGGTAATACGGAGGGTGATCAGCATTGGGCTGGGGGGCCGTGTCAACCTGTCGGTCCGCCCAGATCTGTTGCCATTTTGATTCGATTTCTTTGAAATTATAAATGGACATTTATGGTGTTTTCAGAAAAACAAAATATTCCTGGTTTCCTTTGGGCCCTTTAAGACGAGCCGGCGATTGATCGAAATAGTAAAAACCCTCCGCTTTGGCAAATTGGATAACATCATCAACGGCCCTTTTTTGAACTTCGACCTCTCGAACTACCCCTTTTTTTAAAAATTTAGCTCCCACTTCGAATTGTGGTTTGACCATGGCCAACACAGGAGAACCGGCCCCCATCAATGATTTGATATGCCCCAAAATTTTCTTTAATGAAATAAAAGAAACATCAATGACACAGAAGTTTGGTTGAGGATTCAGCAATTCAGGTTTCACTTCTAGTATGTGGATTTCTTCCATGGATCGAACCCGATAATCATTCCTCAAAGAGTCCGCCAACTGCCTTCTCCCAACATCGATGGAATAAACCAACCGCGCCCCTTTTTGGAGCAGGCAATCCGTAAACCCGCCCGTTGACGATCCCACATCCAAACACACTTTGTTATCTGGAATAAGTTTAAAATCTTCCAAAGCCCCTTCGAGTTTTTCTCCCCCTCGTGACACAAACGGAGGCCCAGCAATCAATTGAATATTTGCATCGACAGGGAGGGTTAAGCCCACTTTTCGGACCTGTTCACCTCTGACCTTCACTTGTCCAGCCAAAATCAATGCTTGGGCTTTGGTACGCGTCGAGGCCAGGCCGCGCTCAACCAACAAAATATCCAATCGTTCTTTTCGTTTGAGTTTGGGATTATCAGGCAAAGGGGTTCAGTTGGGAAGAAATTTCCCGCTTGAACTGGAGGGAACTGGTCGCGATCCGGAATGTATGAGGCGGACTGTCTCAGCGATATTTTCTTGGGTTAAACCCACCAGGCTACGAAGTTTGGCTTGAGACCCATGTTCGATAAATTTATCAGGAATTCCAATGGAAGTAATCTCAAACGGTTCTCCTTCCAATAATTCACGAATGGCACTGCCAAATCCTCCGGCCACCGCATTTTCTTCAACTGTAATTATGGATCGAACTCCGTTTAAGGAATCAAGAAGCCATGTTCGGTCAAGGGGTTTGACGAAACGTGCGTTGATCACTTTGACATTGATTCCCTCTTTCGCCAAGTTTTCGGAGGACTCAATTGAAGGCATGACCATGTTGCCGATCCCCAGGATGGCAATATCCCTTCCTTCCCTCAGAATCTCACCTCGCCCCCAGGGCAACAACCTAAAAGTTGAATCGAGAGGAACTCCCACACCCGCGCCACGCGGATATCGAATGGCCACAGGCCCGGAATGATTGAGGGCCGTTTTGAGCATATGCTGCAACTCATTTTCATCTTTGGGGGCCATAATCGTCATATTGGGAATCATCCGAAGATAAGACAAATCAAAAACGCCGTGATGAGTGGCTCCGTCATCTCCGACAAGCCCCCCTCTGTCCAAACAAAAAACGACCGGTAATTTTTGAAGAGCGATATCATGTTCAATTTGATCAAAACCACGTTGAAGGAAAGTGGAATAGATGGCCACCACGGGTTTGACGCCCGCACAAGCCAATCCTCCCGCAAAGGTGACGGCATGTTGTTCGCCTAACCCCACATCAAAATAGCGCCCTTTAAATTTATCCCTGAACATGTCAAGCCCCGTTCCTTCGGGCATCGCCGCTGTAATGGCCACGATCTTTTCATCTTCTTTGGCCAATTTACACAGAGACTGACCAAACACTTTTGTGTAGGAGGGCGGACCTTCAGGAGCTTTGGCCATTTCCCCCGTTTCCGGATTCCATTTGCTGACCCCATGATATTTGATCGGATCATTTTCCGCTTTGTCGTAACCCCGCCCTTTTTTCGTAACCACATGCAAGAGGATGGGGCCCTTTAAAGTTTTTACACCTTGAAGAACTTCGATAAGTTTGGGCAAATCGTGGCCGTCCAAGGGGCCCAAATAACTAAAACCCATCTCTTCAAACAGCAATCCTGGAAACAGCAATACACGGATACGTTTGGCCAAACGAAGTAAATGGCTTCCCCAAAAATGAAGGCGGGTTAAAAATTGTCGAACACGTTTTTCAAATCGTGTGTAGAGCCCTCCGGTCAGGAACTTGGCCAAAAACGCTCCTACAGCTCCCACACGATGAGAAATAAACATTTGATTGTCATTTAAAACCACGATGAGATCAGAGGCCATGTTTCCCGCGTTCTGAAGGGCTTCAAAGGCCATTCCGCCAGTGATAGAACCGTCATTCACAACCGCTACAACCTTATAATCTTGTTTCAGAATGTCGCGAGCGGCCGCGAAACCCAAAGCGGCTGAAATGGCGGTGGAGGCATGCCCCGCACCGAAGGCATCATGCTCAGATTCGCTTCTATTCAAGAACCCGCTGATTCCTCCATATTGCCGAAGGGTATGAAATTTATCCCAGCGTCCTGTTAAAAGCTTATGAGCATAGGCTTGATGTCCAGTGTCCCAAATTATTTTATCGGTGGGCGATTCAAATACATAATGAAGAGCCACAGCCAAATCCGTGGCGCCCAAAGAAGCTCCAAGGTGTCCCCCCGTTTGGGCCGTCACATCGATTATTTTTTGTCGAATCTCTTTCGCGACGTCTGGCAGCAATTCGGGTTTTAAATTTCTTAAATCAGAGGGTTTTTTTATCATTTGTAAGAGGGCCATTGAGGGCTGCATTATAAGCCTTTTTCCGTCACAATTGCATCCATTTTTTTATCATGGTTTTCCATTGGAATCACCGTCAATTCTTGAAGAGAGAAATAAAAACCCACATGTTGAGCCTGGGGAGTTTTCGCCAAGATACGGTCATAAACCCCTCCCCCATAGCCCAATCGATGCCCCCGTTTATCAAATCCCAATCCAGGAACAAGCACCAAATCAACCGATCGAAATGGGAATGGATTTTTTTTCTGAATCAGTTCGAAAGGTCCTTGGGGCGTTTTCTTTAAGCTGTCCCCTTTTTGGAAAAGCGCAAAAAACGGACGACCAAACCCCTCCGACGATATTGGAATTAACACTTTTTTCCCATCTTTCCAGCATTGAGCGATTAACCCATCGGTAATGATTTCACTTCCAAAACCTATAAAAGCCGCAATCACTTTGGCTCTCGTATAATAGGATGAGTTTATTAGGTTCTTAACCGCACGCTGACTCCAGCGCAGACGATCCTTGGAGTTGATCTGTTGCCGACGGCGAACCAACAATCGACGAAGAAATCGTTTAACATCATAAACGGGGATTAAATCGAAGGGTTTGCTTTCCGCCATTCTGTCAGTCTCTTTTTTATTTCGACTTCCTGCCCCTGATCGGAGGGTTCATAAAAATAAATCCGTTTGGGCATATACGTTTGTTTAACATGATGACCGGGATAATCGTGAGGATACAGATAATCGATTCCATGACCTCGTGATTTTCCGTCACCGCCTGAATCCTTGATGGAATTGGGAATTTCACGCGCCGGGCCTTTTGCTACCTCTTCCTCGGCACGTCTCAGAGCTGAGTATGCAGCGTTTGATTTGGGGGAACATGCCAAATAGGTCACCGCCTGAGCCAACGGAATGCGAGCCTCCGGCATGCCCACCATTTCGACCACACGGGCAGCCGAATGGGCCACGGTTAGCGCCATTGGATCAGCATTTCCCACATCTTCCGCGGCAAAAATCATGATGCGCCTTGCCACAAACCGTGGATCTTCACCTGCCGAAAGCATTTTGGCCATCCAATAAAGAGCCGCATCGGGATCGCTTCCTCGCATCGATTTGATGAAAGCTGAGATGATGTCGTAATGTTCATCCCCCGATTTATCGTAACGGATTGATCGTTTCTGAGTGGATGCCTGCGCGACCTTTTCATCAAGGATGACCTCTCCCTCCATTTGTGGCGCGGTGGTGGAAGCAGCCAGTTCAAGCGCATTCAACATTCGCCGCGCATCTCCGTCCGCTGAACGAATAAAATGAGCCTTGGCTTCAGGTGATATATGCAAATTCATTAAACCCAAACCTCGCTCTTTATCTTGGAGAGTCAAATCAAAAATTCTCTGCAGTGACGACTCCGACAAGGGTTGGAACTCAAACGCCGTTGAGCGAGACATGAGCGCCGCATTGACATAAAAATAGGGATTTTCGGTGGTGAGCCCAATCAAGGTCAAATTTCCCCGTTCAACGTCCGGTAAAAGGGCATCTTGTTGCGTTCTGTTGAAGTGGTGAATTTCATCGACAATCAGCAAAGTTCTCTGACCGTTCATTTGTTTGCGCTCGAGAGCCCGCTTAACGACATTTCGCAATTCCGCCACACCCGCTGTCACCGCATTTAAATATTCGATGGCTGATTTGGATTGTTTTGCGGCAAGACGCGCCAAGGCTGTTTTACCCGTCCCCGGAGGGCCAAAAAACACACTGGATCCCAACCGGTCTGCTTCGATGGCTCGACGAAGAAGACTGCCAGGCGACACCAGATTTTCTTGACCTATGAATTCAGGCCAATCCCGGGGTGCCATTTTAGCGGCCAAAGGGGATTTTGAGGAAGGTCGATTGGCTTGAGGCTTGCCTTCAGAAGGGTGAGATTTAAATAGTTCCAATTAGGCGTTCAAAGCAGAGTTGAGTTTCTGAGTCAACTGAACCAGATGGGATCCAACATCCTGTCCCTTGGATTGATTCTTTTCTTTAAGCTGCAAGTAATCAAGCGCGATATTAATCGAAGCCAGAACGGCCACTTTTTGAGTGTCAACTATCGATAAATCCTCCGCGATTTCCCGCATCCTCTCATCCACAAAAGAAGCCAAACTTTGCACTTCGAGAGCAGTGAGGCCTCCCGGATCCATTTCATATTCCCGGCCAAAGATTTGAACACGAACTCGGTCATTGAGAACGTTCTTCATGAGCCCCTCCTGATTGCGCCGCCAAGGTCGTTTCTACCAATAAATGTTTTTCTATTTTCTTCTGTAAACGGGACAAACGAGTGCGCAACAAATCTTGATCGCGTTTCATTTTTTCATTTTCGCGGAGGAGGGAATCAAAGTTTTTAAGTTGATTTCGAAGTAATTCAAGCTCCGAAACATGTTTATGTCTTTCCATTTTAAGCTGAATGATCTGTTCGGCGGCCTGATTAACTTTCAATGTCAATTCGTCGATAAACTCCATATCCCGACGATATCACAATGCCACAAAAACAAGCAAACTCTCACCCAGCCAATAAATATCTGTTGACACGTTAATTTTTTTTCTGATATGAGGTTCCCATCGCGAGCCAAGATGCGAGCGGATGTGGTAGGCCAAGAAGCCTCTTCAGGATATTTCCTGAAGAGGTTTTTTTTTGCCCCAACTCCGTTGATTTAACACTTATAGGAGGTTGAAAATGAAGACGCAAAATCGATGGGGTAAAAGTAAAAAAACATGGGGGATGGCCCTCTTCTTGTTGGGATTAACAGGTAGTCTAATGGCTGAGGGACCCACAGTGAGTGGATATGTCGACACTCAATATGGGTACAATTTCAGCAAACCCAACACGGGCACGACGGCGCTGAGAAGTTACGACTCTCAAGACAACACGTTGGCCAACACTGTCCATTTGTCTTTTGCTGGGACATTTGGCGAGGGTATTGGCTATGTGGTTGACCTGGATGCCGGGCATGACGCCAACACTACTGTTGGAAGCATCCCAGCTTCGGGTGTCGCCCTTCAAGAAGGATATTTGACCTACATGGCTCCCTGTAAATTGGGGTTTAAAGTGGGAAAGTTTGCCACTTATGAAGGAATTGAGGTGATCGAAACCAATGCGAATCCCACCATCTCCCGGGGTTATCTGTATGGTTTGGCTGAACCTTACACCCATGTCGGTGGCGTGGCAACTTTTGTCTTAGGGAAATTGGATTTTGCCGCTGGATTGGTCAATGGATGGGATCAAGCCAATGACAACAACCAAGGAAAAACGGTTATCGGAAAAATTGGGTTGAGTTTGGGAGATCCCCTCATGGCGACCCTTTCAGGAACCCATGGGCCTGAGCAAAACCAAGTGACTTCAGGCGGAGTGATCACAGATAGCCGCTCCGGCGCTAACCGTGACAGCATTGACCTTACAGTTCTAACGAAAATAATCCCGATGGTAGACCTGTATTTACAAGCGAATGCCGGGACCGAAGCTCAAGTCGTGGATAACGATGGAGACACTATAAATGACGATCGAGCGAGCTGGAGCGGCGCTGGAGTCCAACCCATTATTCATTTCGGCGACAAGTTTTCGATCGGGGCTCGCCTTGAATATTTTTCCGATCCAGAGGGAGCGCGGACTGGAACACGCAACATAAGCACCACCAACATCACCATTACCCCGGGTTACAAAATCACAGACAATGTTCTTGTTCGGGCTGAATACAGACAAGATTCGTCCAACAAGAAAATATGGGTGGATGACAAAGGAATGCTGGAAGACAGCGTATCCACTGGAGCCCTCCAGTTTCTGGTGACTTTTTAATCCCCTGTCGTAAAGGGAGGTTAGAGTCTCCTGTCCATTACAAGGGTCCCGCGCTTTTTCCCCCAGGCGCGGGATTCCTTGTTTTGAGACAAAATAATTTCCATTCCAGCTCTTTTTTTTCCATATCCCATTTCAACAGAGTCGCACATTCGTCAAATTTCTTTTTGAATAACAGGGGTTCATGTTGATATTGTAAAAGG
This sequence comes from Elusimicrobiota bacterium, assembly GCA_022072025.1. Lineage (NCBI taxonomy): Bacteria > Pseudomonadati > Elusimicrobiota > Elusimicrobiota bacterium. Next base: position 501,577 of record JAJVIP010000002.1, on the reverse strand, counting down.
GGCGCCACTCCTTGCCGTCGAAACACATAATCATTCCAATGCAAAACCATGGTTCGAGTGACGCACTGCTCGACAGTGGTTTCTGGATAAATCCGTGAAACAGAAGGATCACGAAGCGGCGTCGGGGGATGATCGGGCAATGACAACCGGTCAGAAATTTCGCAAGCCACCCGGCGAAAATCTGTTAATTTAACCCCCACAATGTGCCACACGCCTTGATCATCTACGATGTCATGCTCCCGAGATTTATGGAAGGGATCCAAGGTGGATTGATTCCGCAAAGGGCGAATTCCGGCATCGGTTTTAATGATTCGGTCTGAGTGAATGACGACTTGTGGAAAATATTCTCTTACCAGGCCAATTAAATAATCAATTTCTATTTGGGTAGCGACTGGGGCCTCGCTAAGCTCCTCTTTTTTTAAAGGACGTTCGGTGGTCCCAACGCGGGTATAAACCAGCCCATCTTCGTTTCGATTGAGAAGAAATACCAGTCGATTGTCGGAGGCGGAAAGATAATAAGACTTATTCCCCACAGCTGGAAACAAATCAACGTGCGAGCCAGCCACGCGGTCCAGGAGAGGTTCTGGGGGTGTCTTGACTTCCCTATCTTTTGCCCTGACTTCATCAACAAAGGCTCCGGTGGCATTGATCATTTTTTTGGTTTGAACTCGAACAATTTCATCTGTCTCGTTATTTTTTAATGTTAACAGGATAAGATCTTGTTCACGTTCATATCGAAGGAGTTCGACATAATTCAATGCGTGCCCCCCCCTGGAATGTGCATCCTGAAGGTTTTCAATGACGAGCCTGGCATCATCTGTTTCCGAATCCCAAAAAACAAAAGCAGATTTCACTTTTTTAGTGTCCATCTCTGGGAAATTATTCCCAAGGCCTTCGGGACTAATAAAAACTTTGGGAATTGGAAAAAATTGCCCTTGAAGAAGTTGAACAAGATAATAAAGCCAAACACCCAAAAATACGCTCAGGCTTGTGCGGGAATCTTGGAGAGAGAGAACAAAATAAATTGGTTTGGGACGAATCAAATGGGGCGCCATGTTCCCCAAAATTTTTCTTTCCCGGGACGATTCAACCACAAACCTAAAATTGGTCCAAGCTTGGGAAAATCGCCCGTTCTTCAAATGAACCCACACTTGTTCCAGATAACGTATTCCAGCATGAATCAATTTACTCGAAGTGCTGCTGGTCCCAGAGGCGAAATCACCTTTTTCAAACAACCAAACATTGGACACTTTTCGCAAAGTCAACTCTCGCAACAAACCCGCGCCTACGATGCCGCCTCCGATAATAACGATATCAAGTGAACGATCGCAGTGTTTTTTAAGATGCAGCCAATCCTCTTGGCGGGTTTTGAAAGAAAATTCGATGGGATTACCTGAGTTGAGCACCACAGGTGTTTTGAAGAGCCTTCTTGATGTTGTCAACAGTGGAGGTGATTTCACTCTCACTCAAAGTATGATCTCCATGTTGAAGTTTAACTCGAAAAGCTATGGATTTTTGCGAAGGATTCAGGCTTCCCCCCTCAAAAATATCAAAGGGAGTGGATTCTTGAAGAAGATTCCCTCCCGCCTGCATAATAATTTCATGGAGTTTTTTCCATTCTGTTGATTTTTCAACGACTATTGCCACATCCCGTTCCACAAAAGGAAACTTCTGAAGTGGTTTTAAATGGATTGAACGTTTCACTTGAAAAACGGAGGCTTGTAATTCAAAAAAACCACAGGGCACATGAATATCCAAAGTGTTGGCCAAAGTAGGATGAAGCATTCCCATCAACCCTATTTCCTGGCCCCTCCAATTCACCACCAGCCCTTGATGGGGATGCAATTCTTTATATTTGGTTGTTGGAGCCACTTGCCAGTCGGCTTGAAAGGTTTTCCGTAAACGTTCGAGAAATCCTTTTATGGAAAAGAAATCGATATTACTTTCTTCGGAAAAAATGCCTTTTTGAGAAAGAAGACCAGCAAAAACACACGCAATTTTTTTTGACTCCTGAATTTCACCCTGGGCTTTCTGGAAAACATTGCCGATTTCAAATAAAGCGACCCGTGAAGCCTGATGGTTTAAATTGAGCTGAACTGCCTTGATGAGATTAATCAGCAAATTCGGCCGAAGCAGAGATTCATCCTGAGAAAGTGGATTGGCTAACTTCACCAATTGATCCTCCGGCAACCCCACCCCCAGTTTTCTAAATTGGGGCATCGAACAGAAGGTCGTGGTGATGGTTTCTGAAAATCCCAACCCTCGAAGCGTTTCTATTAAAGGTTCGCTTTCCCATTGTCGATATTTTTCAGATATTGTTCCCAGTGATATTCGAGAGACTTTCGCCGGAATGGCGTCATAACCCATGAAACGAACAACCTCTTCAATCAAATCAACTTCTTCAATTAAATCCTTTCGATAATCTGGAATTTTGCACACCCACCCTGATTTGGTTAATTTGGGAGAAAGGCCCAAGCGCGTAAAAATATCAAGAACTGTTTTGTCGGATGGTTTTATCCCCACCAATGCCTCCAGCTTTTTCGACCGGAGAGTCACGGCGTGTGGTTTTCCTTTTAAGGGGATTTCATCTGCACACTCGGCCAAAATGCCACCCGCCAAATCAAGAATGAGTTGAACCGCTCGTAGCGCGGCCTTTTCCGCCGTAAAGGAATCTGTTCCCTTTTCAAAACGAATTGAGCTTTCGCTTCTTAAGGCAAGACGTTTTGATGTTTTTCGAACACAGACACGATCAAACACTGCACTTTCAAGCAAAATATTTGTGGTGGAATTTGAAACCCCAGAGACTTGCCCCCCCATAATACCCGCTATGGCCACGGCATTTTTCTCGTCAGAAATCACCAAATCATCCGGTGTTAGTTCATACGTCTTTTCATCTAGAGCCAAAATCTTTTCACCTTGGTGAGCCTTGCGGACAATAATTTTTTGACCTAAAAGTTTTTCAAGATCGAATACATGCAAGGGGTGTCCCCATTCCAAAAGAACATAGTTGGTAATGTCCACAAGGTTGTTGATGGGACGAATACCACAAGACAATAAACGTTGTTGCATCCAATCTGGAGAGGGCCCGACTTTAACATCGCGAATAATCTGTCCCCGATAACGAGAACAAAGTGAAAGTTCGGCGATGTGAACCAATCCTTTTGATTTTTTAGGAGTGGATTTTATTTTGGTAGAGGGCCATTTGATTTCTTTTTTGGCCAGAGCCGCCAATTCTCGCCCCACGCCCACATGACTCATCAAATCGGGACGGTTTGGCGTAATCTCAATATCAAGGATGGCATCTCCTCCGCCAAGCAAATCTTTCACCTCTCGCCCCAATGGCGCCATTGAAGGTAATTGGAGAATCCCAGCATGTTCTCCGGACAACCCCAATTCACGTTCAGAACAAAGCATCCCTTGTGATTCCACGCCCCGAATTTTTGAAATTGAAATTTCGATTCCACTAGGCAATTTTGCGCCGGGAACAGCGCAGGGCACAATTTGTCCCACCGCAATATTGGGGGCTCCACACACAATGGAATATTCTTGTTTGCCATCGGTCACTTGTGCAATTTGTAAACGATCAGCGTTGGGATGTTTTGAAATTGAGAGAATTTTTACCGAAATTACATCTGTGACCTGAATCCCCACTGAACGCAACGATTCGACAGGAAAACCCAGCTGGGCCAATTTTTCAGAGGTTTCTACCGCAGTCCAAGGGATATCGACCAACTCTCTTAGCCAATTGAAACTGACTTTCATTTGAATTGCCTCAAAAATCGAATGTCCGATTCCAGAAAATATCGAATATCTCGCACTTGTGATCGGGTCATGAGTATTCTTTCGACTCCCATACCAAAAGCAAACCCAGAATATTTCTCCGGGTCGATCCCCACATTTCTAAAAACCTGCGAATGGACCATTCCGGCTCCCAGCATTTCAATCCATCCAGTCGCTTTACAGAGAGGACAGGCCTGTCCAGATGAGTTTTTCTGGGTGCCTTGACAGAGAAAACATTGGACATCCATTTGGGCGCCGGGTTCCACAAAAGGAAAGTAACTGGGCAGGAAACGAACACGGGTTTGAGTTCCGAAGTAAACTTCAGAGAAATGAGCAAGAACAGCTTTTAAATCAGAGAAACTAACGTGTTGATCAACCACCAATCCTTCAATTTGATGAAAGATGGCCGCATGTGTGGCATCAGTGGCTTCATGTCGAAACACGCGTCCAGGAGAAATCAAACGAATGGGGGGTTGGGCTGAACGCATTATTCGCACTTGCACGGGGGAGGTGTGGGTGCGCATCACCCGAGAACCTTCAAGATAAAAAGTGTCATGCATATCTCGAGCCGGGTGATTTTCTGGAATATTCAAATCGGTGAAATTAAACTGATCTGTTTCCACCTCAGGCCCTTCAGCAATATCAAACCCCATTTTTCGAAAAATATCGGATATTTCTCGAATGGCGTTTAAGATCGGGTGCGCGGTCCCTCTGTGAAACTCCAGGCCGGGAAGGCTCCAATCCACTTTTTCTTTTTCAAGGTGAGTTAAGAGAGAAGCAGATTCAAGCAATGCCTTTTTCTCTGAAAATTTTTCTTCTAAAGAGGCGCGAACGCGATTGGCTTCCTGGCCGACCTTCTTTTTTTCCTCGGGAGGTAATTGCCCCAAATTACGAAGGATGACAGTAAGTCGACCTTCTTTTCGCCCCAGGTATTTGATGTAAACGGTTTCCATATCGGATACCGCCGTTACCTGATTCAGGTCTTCTAGAGCGTCCTTTTCGATCGACTCAAGATCCATGAGAGCCGTCTAAGCGGCAAGTTTTTGATTTTCTTTTGCGATGTTGGCCAGGTCCGTGAAAGATTGAGGATCATTCACGGCCATATCTGCCAATATTTTCCTATCCACTTCAATATTCGCTGTTTTTAGCCCATACATCATTTGTGAGTAAGTCAGTCCGCCCAATTCTCGTGCGGCGGCATTGATACGCATGATCCAGAGGGTTTTAAAATCAGATTTACGATCTTTTCTTCCCACGTAAGAGTATATTCCAACACGGCGAAGATGTTGTTTGACCATTCTCCAACGATTTTTTTTCGTTGCGTAGGCGCCTTTGGCGCGCCGATAATGTTTTTTCTTTCTTTGACGGGTATAAGTAACGTTACGAACTCGCATGATCTATTCCTTTATATTTATCCGTAGGGCAAAAGAGACTTAATCATTCTGGCCTGGATATTGGTGAGCGTATCGGGTCGACGAAGTTGGCGGCTTCGGCTAGCGGACATACCTTGAAGCAAATGCCGAGCGCCAGCGCGTTTATGGACAACTTTTCCGCGTGCCGTGATTTTAAAACGTTTTTTACTTCCGCTGTGAGACTTTAGTTTTGGCATAAACTTTTATCCTTTGGATTGAGGCACAAAAATCGAAATCATCCGATTTCCGTACATCTGTGGTCTTGATTCAACAACACCCACTTCGGCCACATGTTGCTCTATTTTCTCAAGCATTTTTTCACCAATGTCTCTATGTTCCATTTCGCGTCCCATAAAAACCATGCTGAGCCGAACTTTGTGATGTTCTTTCAAAAATTTAATTATCGCGTTGATCTTTACCATCAGATCATGTTCCCCAATCTTGGGGCGAATGCGAATTTCCTTAACTTGCCCCCCCCCTTTGTTTTTTCTCGCTTCCTTATGTTTTTTTTCCTTTTCATAAAGAAATTTCGAAAAATTACCAAGTTTGCAAACTGGAGGTACCGCACCAGGGGCTATTTCTATAAGATCATAACCAGCGTCTTCTGACATTCGGAGCGCTTCCTGAATATTCTTTACTCCCAACATCACACCATGTTCATTTATAAGCCTAACTTGTGGTGCTCGAATATATTGGTTGATTCTGATTAAAGGCTGTTTGGAGATGCTCGCCTCCTGGCGTATTTACGACCGTTAAAAAAGGGATGGCTAAATCGGCCATCCCTGATCTTGAAATCAAAATTAAAAATCAATGGGCGGAGTGTAACAAGCGGCCGGGCTTCTGTCAATTTGGGATTTCTTCGTTGAGAGACCGTTTTTTGGCAACTTCTTCCGCCAATTGAGCCAAGAAGATCTTGGGATTGATAGTCCCCAAGTCTTTTCCGACCCTGGTTCGGACCGCAATAGTGTGGGCTTCCACTTCCTTGTCGCCTACCACGACCATGTAGGGGATTTTTTCGAGAGTGGCTTTTCTAATCTTCGCGCCAACCTTTTCATTTTCGCCGTGTAATTCCGTCCTAAAACCCGCGGCCGTCATTTGTTCTGTTACTTCTTTGGCATAGTTCAATTGCTTGTCTGAAATGGGAAGAACGGCAACCTGAACTGGGGCCAACCACAGAGGGAAAGCTCCTGCATAATGTTCAACCAAGATTCCAAAAAATCGCTCAATGGATCCCAATATCGCACGATGGACCATCACCACAGGTGTTTCTTTCCCTTCTTCATTGCGATAGGTGGCTTGAAACCGTTCCGGTAAATTAAAATCCAATTGAACAGTGGAACATTGCCATTTCCGTCCCAAAGAATCTTTAATTTTGAGGTCGATTTTGGGACCATAGAAAGTTCCCTCCCCAGGATCTACGTCATAGTTAAATCCGGCATCTTTCAGGGCCGCGGAAAGGAAAGATTCCGCTTGGTCCCATATTTTGGCTTGGCCAACATATTTATCCGGTCGCGTGGAAAGTTTTACTTCATAATTGTTGAATCCAAAATCCTGCAGAATTTGGCGCGCCAACATAAGAACTTTTCTAATTTCTTCTTGAAGTTGATCAAAACGACAGAATAAATGTGAGTCATCCTGAGTAAATCCGCGGACTCGCAACAAACCATGAAGTACTCCGCTTCTTTCATAACGATAAACGGTTCCATGTTCATAGAGACGAATGGGAAGCTCACGGTAACTGTGAAGGTCCGTCTTATAAATGGTGATATGAAAAGGGCAAGTCATCGGTTTAACGTAATAAGATTGATTTTCAACCTTCATTTCCTGAAACATGTTTTCTTTATAAAAACTTAAATGCCCGCTGGTCTGCCATAAATTTGACAAGCCTACATGGGGTGAAACGGCCAATTGGTATCCACTCTTAAGATGAAGTGCCTTCAGGTAATCCTCAATCAAATGGCGAACAAACGCCCCTTTGGGATGCCACAAGACCAACCCACTTCCCACTTCATCAGGATGAATAGAAAATAGCCCCAAGCGAGGCCCCAATTCGCGGTGATCGCGTTTTTTGGCTTCTTCTTGTTGATGGAGATAGTCTTTAAGTTCCTGCTCGGAGGGCCAAATGGTCCCATAAATTCTTTGGAGTTGTTCACGCTTTTCATCACCTCGCCAATAGGCGCCAGCAATTTTCGTCAGCTTGAAATATTTAATGTCTTTGGTGTCTTCAAGATGATTTCCCTTACAAAGATCAGTGAACTTCCCATGTTTATAGAGAGTAATTTTTGCATCGGGAGGCAAATCATCAATGATTTCAACTTTATATTTTTCATTTTTCTCGGCCCAATATTTCCGAGCGTTCTCCCTGGAAATCTCTTCTCCAAGGAACTTGTTGTTGGAACGAAGATTAAAACGCATCTTTTTTTCAATTGCCTCAAGATCTTCCGGGACAAAACGATGCGTGCTATCGAAATCATAATAGAACCCATCTTCAGTCGGGGGGCCGATGGTGAGCTTGGTGTCTGGGAAAAGATCCTTCACCGCCTCAGCCAGAACATGCGCGGCTGAGTGCCGGAGTTTATAGAGATAGTCTTCTTTGTTTTCTGTTTGTGATGTCATAATAAATGGTCCCCCTCCGCTATTGGTACAGGAGACAGCCTTCGCTTTTATTTATGCCCTTTCGTTTTTAATACACCCACGAGCCTTTCGATATCAGCTCCGATTTTATGGAACAAATGAGGTGCAAAGACTGCGCGATGTAGGGATTGAACCTACGACCTTTCCCATGTCAAGGGAACACTCTACCACTGAGCTAATCGCGCTGAAAATTTGCGAGGTGCGGGTCGGATTTGAACCGACGAATAAGAGTTTTGCAGACTCTCCCCTTAGGCCGCTTGGGTACCGCACCGTCTTCGCTCCTCATCAATAGATGGGGTTGTATTGCCAGGGGGAACACTTAAAACAAGCGTGGCATCCTAATATTTTGCCACAGTCGGGTCTATATCCGCCCATGCATTGATGCCACCTCTAAGATTTCTGAGTTTTTTAAACCCAATTTTTTGAAGCTGTTGAATGGCTTTGGCCGATCGCGAGCCAGACCGACAAATAACGATGTATTCAAGACTCGAGTCAAGCTCATTTACTCGATCCATGATCTGCCCCAAAGGAATCAACTTGGACCCATCAATCTTGGATATCTCATGTTCGTAGGGTTCTCGAACATCTATGATATTGACCTTTTTTCCATTGGAATCGATCAATTTTTTGAGTTCTTGCGGCGTAATTTCTGGAACCATGCCTGTTTGGATCTCTGGGGCCTCAAGTCCTATACCCAGTCCACAGAACTGCTCATAATCAACCAATTCCTTTATCGTGGGGTTGTCACCACAAACAGGGCAATCAGGATCTCGCTGAATTTTGAGTTCTCGAAAAGTCATATCAAGAACTGAAATTTGCAACAAACGTCCAACCAAAGACTCTCCTTTTCCAAGGAAATATTTTACGGCCTCAGAAGCTTGAATCATTCCCACCAATCCGGGCAATATTCCTAGAACTCCCCCCTCAGCGCAGGAAGGAACTTCCCCTGGGGGAGGTGGCTCCGGATAGAGGCAGCGGTAACAAGGACCCACCTTTGGCTTGAATACAGTGGCCTGGCCCTCGAAACGAAAAATACTGCCATAAATATTTGTTTTTCCTAAAAACACACAGGCATCATTGACCAAATAGCGCGTAGGAAAATTATCAGTCCCATCAATGATTAGGTCATAATCCTTGAAAATTCTCATCACATTTTCACTGGAAAGTTTTTCATTGTAGGTGTTGACGATGGTATTCGGGTTGATTGATTGAATTCTTCTTTTAGCCCCCTCCACCTTTGGAAGTCCCACTGATTCAGTTCCAAACAACAACTGTCGTTGTAAATTTGTGTGATCAACCACATCAAAATCAATAATTCCAATGGTGCCAATCCCGGCTGCCGCAAGATAAAGCGCATTGGGAGAACCCAGCCCACCTGAACCAATCAACATCACTTTGGCCGCCTTTAATTTTTCTTGTCCCGGTTTTCCCACCTCAGGCAATATAAGATGTCTAGAATATCGAAGAATCTCCTCATTACTTAATGTTGTTGCCATAAAACAATCTCCTTTAATTGGTCAAATCTATCGATTACAAAATCAGGTTTTAGTTTTTCAGTATCTTCCGTGTATCCAAATCCATACCGAACCAAACAAGTTAAAACCCCCGCAGCTTTTCCAGCCTTAATATCTTGAGAACCATCCCCCACCATTAAGCATTGATTGGCGGTTTTACCCAAATCCTGAAGGGCTTTTAAAACCGGAGCCGGATGCGGTTTTTTTTCGGGAGTTGTATCGCCCCCGATTATCACCGACATTTTTTCAGCCACACCCAAGTAAGCGAGAATCTTTTTCGCAAAACGCTCAGGTTTGTTGGTCACCACACCCAATAAAAAATTCTTCTGCCATTTTTCGAAAACATCCTTAACGCCAGAGTAGAGAACAGTGTGATCGACACAATGTTCAGCATAATGGGAGGAAAAGGCCAGAATAGACGTTTCCAAATCATGCTCACTGGCAGAACCCATCACTTGACTCATTAAAGTTCGCAAACCATTACCCACATAAGGAACAATCTCGCTATGTGATTTTCGTGATTTACCAACGACGTCTAAAGCATAATTGACAGAATGGGCCAGGTCCGCTTGAGAGTCGATGAGTGTTCCATCCAAATCGAATAAGATGGTTTTTAGATCCTTCATTATAAAGAAAAAAAATTATCGATGAATAAAAGAAAGAAACTCTTCGCGGGTTCTCGCATTTTCACGAAAGGCGCCCAACATGGCACTTGTGATGGTGGGAGAATCTTGGCTTTTCGCTCCCCGCATTTCCATACACAAATGACGCGCTTCAATAACAACTGCGACTCCCAAAGGAGATAGCTTTGACTGAAGCATTTCCGCAATTTGTTGTGTCATCCTTTCTTGAACCTGTAAACGCTTTGCAAAAACCTCTACCAACTTGGGAATTTTTGAGAGTCCTATGATTTTCCCATTTGGAATATACGCCACACTGGCCGTTCCAAAAAAGGGCAGCAAATGATGTTCACAAAGTGAATAAAATCTTATGTCTTTTACCACCACCATCTCGTTATAATTTTCGTTAAAAATAGCCCGATTGATAAGATTATCGATATCGACCGTATAGCCTGCAGTTAGGTCTCTTAAAGATTTTGCTACGCGATAGGGAGTTTTTAAAAGACCTTCTCTTTGAGCATTTTCCCCCAACTCCTTGAGAATATTCTCAATATTATCTTTCAATGCATCCAATACCCGATCCTGGTCCATCACAGATTCACTCATAGAAATTTTATTCACATCAACTCCTTCTTATTGATCACACCACTGCCATCATACGATCAATGGCCAATCGAGCTTTCTTTGCTACCTTTTTGGGAACCGTTACTCTGTACTTCAAATCTTCAAGTGACCACAGAACCTTCTCCAAAGTGATCATTTTCATGAATTCGCACACCGCCTTCGCATTGGCCGGATAAAACTTTTTCTCCGGATTGTTTCTTTCCATACGACTGATGATTCCTGTTTCTGTGGCCACAATATATTCTTTTCCAGCGTCTTCTTTGGTGTAACGAACCATCCCTTCGGTTGAAAGCACTTTGTCTGCAAAAGTCAAAGACGACGACGTACATCCGCATTCTGGATGAATAATTAACTTGGCTCGTGGATGAGCCTGTTTCAAAGATACAATTTCCTCTGTTTTTATCATGTGATGCACGTGGCACGATCCAGGCCACAAATGAATTTTCCGTCCCGTCTGTTTTCGAACCCAATCCCCCAAAAACATATCAGGGGCGAACAAAATCTCTTGGTCTTTTGGAATTGATTCAACCACTTTGACCGCATTGGAGGAGGTACAACAATAATCCGACTCCGCCTTGACTTCCGCCGTAGAGTTGACATATGTAACCACCACCACACCCGGATGTTCCTGTTTCCATTTCCGAAGGGATTCCGCCGTGATTGTCGCAGCCAATGAACACCCTGCCTCGGGATCGGGAATCAACACTGTCTTGGTGGGGGCCAAAATAGCCGCTGTTTCCGCCATGAAATGAACCCCGCAAAAAACAATAACATCCGCTTCTGTCGAGGCCGCTTTCTGCGAAAGCATGAGAGAATCTCCAAGGAAATCCGCCACATCCTGCACTTCTGGAATTTGGTAGTTGTGCGCCAAAATAATGGCGTTCCGTTTTGTTTTTAAATTATTAATTTTGGATTTAATTTGTTCTGTTAATTCTGAGGTCATAAATAGGTGGAAAGAAGTGGAGCGGGTGAAGGGAATCGAACCCTCGTCTCAACCTTGGCAAGGTCGTGTTCTACCATTGTACCACACCCGCAAAAAATCAAAACTGACTGCGCGGGACAGGACTTGAACCTGCAAGCCCGTAAGGGCACCACCACCTCAAGATGGCGTGTCTGCCAGTTCCACCACCCGCGCTGAAAATCAAATTAAATCTAACTTATTTTGGCGTTTCTGCCACTGGCTCTGCCGTTGGAATAGGTGGCATCGCTGGAAACTGCCGCTCAAACACCGATTGTCCCGTTTGACGGCTCGAAAGAATGGTTAGAAAAAGAGAAGTGGCCATAAATATAGAAGCCAATATAATCGTGGCTTTTCGAAGCCCTGATTGTTGGGAGCTGGTTGAGAAAATCGCATCCCCCCCTCCTCCCCCCATCAAACCTGAAAATCCCCCGCTGCGCCCCGCTTGGACAAGAACAATTAACACCACCAACACACAGACAATGACATGAATGGTTAGAATAATGGAATACATGTTAGGCCTCTGGGAGAACTTTAACGCCTGGCAAGTCTTTTCCTTCTAAAAATTCCATTGAAGCTCCCCCTCCTGTTGAAATATAAGTCATCTGATTGGCCACACCTGCTTTGTTAACTGCGGCGACAGAATCTCCGCCTCCGACCACGGCTGTCGCACCCAATTTAGCCGCTTGAGCGACAGTTTTAGCCATCTCCATGGTTCCATGGGCATAGGGTGCCATTTCAAAAATTCCTGCGGGACCATTCCAGAAAATTGTTTTGGCCGACAAAATAAGGGGTTTAAGGACGTCGATTGTTTTTGGTCCTACATCAACCCCTTTCCATCCGGACTCAATGGCGACACCTGGAGTTATCATGGACTCGGCCGGATTTTCAATATCCTTCACCACCAGATGATCAGAAGGAAGGACAATACGCACATTTTTAGATTTGGCTTTTTCCACCACTTCCTTGCAAAAATCCACCAGATCGGGTTCCAATCGTGAATCCCCCACATCAAAACCTTCGGCCTTTAGAAAGGTGTAGGCCATAGCCCCGCCAATAAATAACACGTCCACTTGATCCACAAAAGCTTCCACCACACCAATTTTATCGGAAACCTTGGCACCTCCCAAAAGAGCCAAGTAAGGGCGAACCGGACTACTCTTTAACTTTCCTAAATAGTTAAGTTCTTTTTCCAACAAGAAACCACAGGCCGTTGGGAGATGAGCTGGAATCTGGGTGGTTGAAGCATGAGCCCGATGTACGGCCCCAAAGGCGTCCTGAACAAATACGTCAGCCAAGCTCGCCATTTCTTTTCCGAAAATAGGGTTGTTGCTTTCTTCTTCAGCATGAAAGCGAAGATTTTCGAGTAATAACACTTCGCCAGCTTTTAATTTGGCCACCCCTTCATAGGCTTTGGGACCAATACAATCCTCAGCAAACGAAACTTGCGTTTTTAAAAGTTGGCTCAGAGGTTGAACCACAGGCTTCAGACTGTACTTGAGATTAACTTGACCTTTGGGGCGCCCTAGATGCGCGATCAAAATAATCTTGGCTTTCTTTTTGATGAGGTATTCAATGGTGGGCAAATGAGCCCGTAAGCGGGCATCATCGGTGATCCGACCTTCTTTGTCAAAAGGGACATTAAAATCAACACGAACCAACACCCTTTGGTTGGTGAGTGTCAATGATGTGAATGATTTTTTTCGGATTCCGACCTCAACCACTGAAGACATGTTTCCTAGGCGGCAACCGCTGTTTTTAAGTTACGCGCCACCATGGCCGTCAGGTCAATGAGACGGTTGGAATAGCCCCACTCATTGTCATACCACCCAAAAACCTTAACCCACGTCCCCTCCATCACGTCTGTCAAATCTGCATCGAAAATACAGGAATTCTTATTTTCAAGGAAATCCCTGGACACGAGGGGCAGGTCACTGAACTGAAGGATACCCTTCAAGTTGCTCTCTGATGCTTTTTTGAACAAAGAAATCACTTCTTCTTTGGTGGTTGTTTTCTCCACTTCCACCGTCAAGTCCACAATGGAAACATCTTGTGTGGGAACACGCATAGACATACCGTTCAACTTCCCTTTGAGTTCAGGAAGAACCAAGCCGATGGCTTTGGCGGCTCCGGTGGTCGTGGGGATCATTGAGGCTGACGCGGTTCTCGCGCGACGAAGATCCTTATGCGGAAAATCAAGCGTCACCTGATCATTGGTGAAAGAATGAATCGTTGTCATGAGGCCTTTCTTGACCTTGAGATTGTCATGGAGGACCTTCACAAGAGGAGCCAACGCATTCGTGGTACAAGAGGCATTTGAAACAATATTGTGTTTGCTGTTGTCATAAAGTTGGTCATTGATCCCCATGCAAACCGTGATATCTTCCCCTTTGGCAGGAGCTGAAATGATCACTTTTTTTGCGCCGGCCTGAAGATGCAATTTGGCTTTTTCGCTATCCGTGAAAAGACCGGTTGATTCGATAACGATATCGACTCCCAGTTCTTTCCAAGGGAGTTTTCCCGGATCGCGTTCAGAAATAACTTTTATTTTTTTACCATCAACGACAATGGCCCCCGCCTCCGAACCAACGTTCCCAGGATATATTCCGAAGGTGGAGTCATATTTGAAGAGGTGGGCCAACGTCTTCGCATCGGTGAGATCATTGACTGCAACAAATTCAAGTTCTTTGTTTTGCAAGCCTGCTTTCAAAGCCAAGCGACCTATACGGCCAAATCCATTGATACCAACTTTTACTGCCATGTGATCCTCCTAAATATTATTGACGGAAAAATCGATCTATTTGGGATGAGTTTCCGAGGTGATGCGGATAATAGCAAATGAAAATATTTCGTCAACTCAGGGAACACTCAAATATCAAGGACATCTTTGGCGATAACAATCCCCCCCACCCGTATCGCCCCAAGCGATTTGAGAAGGCGCGCGCACACCACCAATGTGGCCCCCGTGGTTGATACATCATCCACCAAAAGAACCGATTGCCCTGAGAGAACTTTATCTCTCCTTTTTAATTTAAACCCCTTAACGGCGTTATGAAATCTCTCTTTTCTTCCCATTTTGGTTTGAGACCGAGAAAAAAAATTACGAACGAGAAAGTTGGGATAAAAAGCGCTTTTCAACTGACTGGCCATCTCTCGCGCCACCAGGAAAGGAGGATTATATCCTCGTTTTAATTCCTTCCAACTGCTCATGGGCACCGGGACCAGACAATCCCAAGACACACCGCTGTCTTGTAAAGTTGATACAAGCCGCTGGGACAATTCCCGCGCCAAATATCCCTTTCCACGGTATTTGAACGCGTGAATCAACTCTCGAAGGGGACCTTTGAATTCAGCCAAGGCGATAAAACAGTCCAGGGGAGAATCCACCAAATATTCCATATGGCTATTCCAATTTATTTTGATCCTGCACGACACACACAGTGAAAATGGCTGATCATGGCATTTGATCAAATCCTCTTTACAGGAAATGCAGGTGGCAGGAAAAAAGAAATAACTCAATTCGCGAACCAATGAATTCATTAAAAACTCCAAGGAGGGGCCTGCAGTATAGGCGAGTTAGAACTGAATGGTCAATGTGGAATTGATACCGTAAACGGATTTATCCAATTTCTTGAAGTCGGGATGATAGCGTTCTTGGCTAAAATTCCCCCCAACGGCCAAACGGAAATTTTGAGAAATGGTGTAATCGCCTGAGAGAGTTGCGGAATAAGTATCCAGATAATTGCTCGCCGGATTGATACTCGAACGCTTTTTGTCCCACTTGATGGTCGAATTAAGGATCGCTCTGTTGGCCAATCCGATTTCCCGCCTCCCGAGTCGGATACCCAAGGGCTTTGAGATGTCGCCATAAATCTGAAGCGAAAAAATATCATTCACCAAATCATTTGTGACTCTCACTGAATCATTGGCATCATTTTCAACTCGTTCGTAACGGGGGGTGTAGGCCCAATTCTTTGTTGGGATTCTGGTCTGAAGGGAGTAATTGACCAACTTGGATTCTGACACCAATTGATTGATGACCAAGTTGTCCTCACGCGCGTCTGTCTGATTGTAAGTCGCAGAAAAATCCAATTTTTTCATGAACTGGAATTGATAATCCGTACCCCATGAAGAGGAAATACTGCGGCTCACATCTCGCGTTTCGGTTAGGCGCTTATTGGATTTCACCACAAGACGGGAATTATCAACCGCTTTTTTCACTTTAAAAAAATCTTCGATATCGTTGATCGTTAAAATGAGGTCAGGCCAAGTGACTGATTTCACGTGACGGAATGTGCCGGTTGTTTCACTGTCTTCAGTCGAAACCAAGTAGTTGCTCGTCAATGACAAGGTATTCAGTGGCTTAAAACGACGATTGTCAATTTTAAAGGCGCTCCAAGGTTGCCAGGCCAAATTCGACCGAAAAGTTCGACGATCGGTGGCATCCAAACGTCGCGCCACATTCCCGGTTCCACTCGAACTCTCCACAGTCAAGGGACGGCCCACCCACAACTGGTTTCGCCATTGAAAATCTTCCGGCATATCGGCGTAAGTGTCTCCATTTTCAATTTTATAACTGAGATTGAAATTCATGGAATTAAGGAGCTTTGATTTCGGCAAGATTTGATTGACTTGAATCGCCCCTGATACTTCTCCTTGGCTGTTTCGCGTGATGTTCTTCAAGGTGTATCCAGTGGTATTCGATTGCGTGGGCAAGCCATTGGTTTCGGTTCCCACCATTGAATAGTTATATCGAGGGTCCAACCACTTGAAAATTTTCAAATTGCCTGTAGCTGAAATGGTTTGGGACATGGATCGCGGTGTCGTACGTTGATCAAGGTCCACCAATGAGGGCAGGGCGATTATTTCATCTTCTCTAAAATCGCGTTCCTCGGTGTCGGTTCGAAGCTTATATGTGGGATTAAAAGAGAACCCATCCCATGGTTTGAAGGCCAAACGAGCCTCATCTTCGGTGCTGAATTGGGTGAGATTGGTGGAGGAAAAGGGAGAAGTTGAAATATTGTATTCCACCAAACGGGAGACATCGGGAAACCGAAGTTTGGTTCGACGGGCCACATGCACATAAGTAATGGAAGTGGGAAGAGGACGGAATGTCAATTTGTCCATGGGAAGAATATCCATTCGCGATTTGGGCGCGTAGGTGGCCCCGATATTGAGGATATCATTGAACTCATTTCTCTGAGTAAGAGTGTTTTCATTTTTATTGTTTGTGAAGGACACATCAATAATCGGCAAGCGCGGCAATAGGAGTTTGGCAGTAGAAACGTTGTTGATTGACTCCACACGACCTTCATCAAAAAATGACACCAAAGCATTCTGATTGGCCTGAAACGCAGACGGCGTAACCGTGATATCGCGATTGGTTTTAAATGTCATGGGTAGAAATGCGATTCGATTAAAATTCACAAACGCGTTGGTTTGGGTGCTGTCCTGATTGGTAATGGCGGTGGTGGGCGTTTGCCAATTCCGATCCACATCTCTGTACCCGCCTCCAAAATCCATCCAACCAGGCCATTGGCTATCAAAAGAATACCGCTTGGCATGTCCGGTCCGGGTATGGGGCCCTGACACATGGATTTCATTGACCCAGATTTGATTCTTTATTTGGCCCCCGGTGTTATTTTTAATTCCCATTTTAATTTGGGACACCTGGGTGACGTTGGGTATACCCGTCGTCCTAGTGATGACCACCGTGGGATCACTGGAGACCCAGGTGTCGGGTGTTCCATCAGTATTCAAATCTTGTTGTTCAATTGTCACCAATTTCCAAACGGGTTTGGCGGGAATATCCACGATATTGATGGAGGCTTGCTGAAACTCCGTCTCAGATCCCACCTGAAAGAAAAACTGCCCATCGGTATTACATCCCGCACAAACATCGGGGCGGCTCACGAAGAAACGAAATTGATCGTGATTTGAAAAATCTCTGGGCGCACTATAGGCGTTGCGAGTGGTGGCTGTGGTAAAGGCCAGCAAATCATAGTCCAAGGCCAGAGCCTGTTCCTTGGCATCGGAAGCGGGTGTGGCGTTTTTATAGAGGTCGTTATAGGCCGGGTTTCCTATGAGCGTCTGGTAGGTGGCATCATCTTTGCTGTTGATGGCGCGAACCGTCATGGTACTGAACGCATTGCCATTGATCGTGGCAGGCTCATAAGAATTGCCGACAACAGAGAGTCGAACGATCCTTATTTTCCCTGCTTTGGCCACCGCTGGATTGGAATTGCGAATGGTGAGGCGAACTTGTTTTACGGACGTTAATCGAGCCTGTTCTTCCCCGGATAACTTCGAGATATTCAACGGGATTTGAAAAAGTTCCCGCCCGTTAAAACTCAAGTCTGTTCTTAAATTCCCCGTGGAATTGGTTTCCCCCCGCGTGGAGGACAATAAAAAGAGAGGACCCAAAGAAAAAGTTGCTGGCAAATCGGAGGTCGAAAGAACACGGTCATTGTTAAAATCTTCGCTATCCATTCGACTGTTACCCCCCCCAATAGTAACGGGAATATCAGATCCATCACCTTTGGTGAGATCAGGCCCGGGTCCGTCAAATGAATACCCCACATCTTCACCCAGGTTCAAAACACCATCAAACGGAATTTGATCTTCGGTATCCAACAGGGAGTCTCCATCGGCATCTTCGTTAAAACTCCCATATTCAATTTGCATCTCAACATCTTGTCCATCGGAACCGGCCCCTTCAATTTCCACTTCCAATGTCGTTTTCTTCGAAAAATCACGTCCACCAGTCGATATGATATTGACCAAGGACACTTGCTCCATGGTGGCAGATGGAGAGGGATTCAACGAATAATTGATTTCCAACGCTTTTTGTTGAGTGCTTCCATCAGAAGGGTCGGTTGTATCCACATCCAAATCTCCCCAATAAATATGACTGACGGTGCTCTCGCTACCACGAAAATCCATAATGGTATTGGCTCCAGACACGATGGGATTGGCCGCTGGTAACCAGGCTTCTTTTAAAAGAGAGGAGTTGTCCTCTTGTTTAATTCCTTCCATTGAGTCCACAATCGCTTTTCCGAATAAATCGGGGTTTTCATCCGACCTGGCGGCTTCAACCGCAATATTTGTTTTGAGGGGAATACGTCCGAAAGTCAGACCTTTGACTTGCGAATCCCCTTCCGTGACCAACAGACTGGCCGGCGTCGAACGAACATCGGGCGGGCTGGAGGGTTTTGCGGCAAAATTATAAAGCACCGTCGAACCGGCCGACCAAGAGTCCACCCCCCCCAGGCTTCCTTTTTTGTTCAGGAAAATATCATAGGTTCCGCGCGCGCCCACCAAGGTTTCCCCCAACACCCCGCCAAAAGGGGCGAATTCATAGGTCACTTCAATGACCGTTGATTCGCGAATTAAATCTTCATTAAAAAAAGTAATGATCCCGATATCGTAATCAATGAAGTAATCCAAATCTCGCGACACTTTTCTTCCATTCACCTCCACTGATTCGGACTGAAGCACGATATTGGGACGCAACGTAAACGTTCGAATAACAGATTGGTACTCCACGGAAAAAACGGCTTGTAACGGGCTCGCCGTGTTCACATTGGAGGCATACAGATCATCAAACGGAAGGCGTTGTTTCAGTTCAAAAATACCCGTTTCAAATTTCATTTCAATGGTGTCCGGGTAGCGCTGAGGAGGACTCAACGTGTCTCCAATTTCATTTTCTCGATTTTTATCCAGAACTTTTAAAACAAAATTTCCCAACCCATCATCTCTAACGATGTTCCGGTCTCCCACAGAATAAAAAGTTTTTATTTCCTGACTGACCTGCGCCCCTTCGGGGGTTTTATCCTTGATCAGCACCATGTGGTTACCCAACAAAGAACTAAGGCGCGTTCCGTCCGACAGCGTGAAATCAATGGCGACGCGCACATCTTCAGAGACAGGGTTCACAAACGTTATGACGCCCTTGATACGGTCAATACTGAAATCAACACCAGGAGACAGTTGTCGCATCCGAATATTAAATGTAGTGGTGACCGGAGCGGTGGGTGTCGCGACGATATAATTGGTTGCCAAGGGATTTAATCCCGTGGTGTCCTCTATGAATACCGTTTCAGGGATGGTGCCGTTGATAGGCAGAACAGGATGGTTGCCCAGGATGGCCGGAACCTGCATGGCCGTGGCGGTGGCAAAGGTCAAATCATAAAATTTACGGCGAACATAGCTCGTATCATTGATAAATTTTTGCTGCCGTGTGGTGGCGCCGGTAAAACGTTTGGTTTCGGTGGTTCCTTTCGTGCGGGACCCGATGAACATAAACCCCGCCTTTTTATATTTCAGTGCTGCCCGAATACCAAAAAGTTGTTTGTTGTAATTCACGAATTCGGTGGATGGCAAGGACAAGAGGATATCTCCAAACGCCGCTTCCTGAACCACCTCATCCGGATCACCTTTGTACACAACAGAAAAATCCTTCACATTCTCTTTGGTGTCATCAAAATTAACATTGATGGTCGTTTTTCTGGCCACTGTCCCTTGAATACGAGCCTGTAATTCTTGTTGCATGTTGAAAGATTGAGAATCTTGTTTGGTTCCCAATTCGCTGGCCCGCTCAGAGCTGATATGAGTATTTTCGATATCCAGCTTGATTACTTTTCTTCCCGTAATGGAGAGTTGGGATTCATAAGGCAAATCCACCGTCAACAAACCTGGGGGAGGCTTGGGAGGCGTGGCCGTAACAGTGGAAGAAACAACCGCTGACGTGGAAACAGATACAGGCTCAACCTCTCCTTCGATAACCCTTCTCATTTTGTTCCACTCTTCTTGATTAAACAGAAACATTTCCTCAGGTTCTTTGGGGTTCGGGATTGATTCTGATTCTTCTAAGCTGGGACCAATGGAGAAACGTCTGGAAGAGGGGGTTTCTTGAGAGAAGAGGGGTGTTGAAAAAAAGACCAGCGCAAGAATTGTGCTGATCAGAAAATTTGAAAAATTCCGAGCCAATATTGATGCAAATTGCCGCAAGTTCAGGTCCTTTCCTGAATTCGAGGGTATCATCAAACCCTCTAGTTTTCAAGCCGATTTTCAATTCTGAAAAATCGAACAAGATGTGTTATAAAAGCGGCCATGAGGCTCAGTCGGTACTTCTTTTTTCAGTTCATTCCCCCCTTTTTTTTCGGCGCGGTTTTGTTTCTATTTGTCCTCTTGCTTGATCGTCTTTTTGACATTATTGATTTGATATTCAACAAAGGCGTGAATTGGATCATTGTGGCTCGTCTGTTTGCCTTGTTTGTTCCCACCGTGATCCCATTGACTCTTCCTATGGCCAGTTTATTGGCCTGCTTGGTTACTTTCGGCCGTCTTTCGGAAGAAAATGAATTGTCGGCTGTTCGTTCGGCGGGGATATCGTTGTTTCGTGTGCTCTGGCTCCCCCCGTTGTTCACATTGATTCTGAGCTTGGGAATGATTCCCTTTAACACCCATATTGCGCCGTGGGCCAACCGAGGGTTTCGCTTGATTTACGAACAAATCGCGAATGCCGACCCCTTAATCAACATTCAAGAGAAAAAATTCTTTGCCATCAGAAATATCAAACTTTTTCCTGAGGAAGTTAACAAAGACACGCAGCAACTCATCAATCTTTTTGTTTTTCAATCAAACGAAGAGGGCCGGCCGCCAGAGCGCATCTTTGCGAAAACCGGCGTGTTGCGCATTGAACCCAATGTTTATCAACTCGATCTCTCGAACGGTCAACTTGAGAAATATGACGCCTTTTCTCCGCCCCGCATCCTCCATACAGCGTTTGACACCTATCGAATCACGATTCCCGCCAGAGAAGAATTAACGGGACAAAATACCCGATTTAGAAATCTCTCCAGCCCCCAATTAAATGAATTACAAAAAGATCTCAAATCAAAAGGCATGCCCGTTCATCCCGTCAACGCGGAAAGGAGTCTTCGAATCGCCATCGCCTTTTCTCCATTGGCATTGGCCTTGGTGGGCATTCCTCTCGCCACTGTTCTAAGAAGAGGTGGAAAAGGATTTGGCTTTGGCGTGTCCATCGTTGTGATTTTCATTTATTACACGCTGCTTATTTTGGGGCTTACCTTGGCGGAAAAAGGCATTCTCCCTTCAGACCTGGCCTTGTGGATAGGCAATGGCACTTGTTTTATCTTGGCGGTAATTTTAATTGCCAGATTGGCCAAACAATGAGCATTCTTAATAAATATGTTTTAAGAAAGTTTATTCGCCCTTTCCTCGCCTCTTTCGCGGCTTTGTGTTGCTTGATATTCGTTTCTCAAATTTTTGATCGATTGGACCGTTTTTTGGCAGAAGGCGTCATTTTCCATCACGTTTTGGGTTTTCTTATCTCCTCAATGCCCTATCAAGCGTTTCAAATACTCCCTGTGGCTTGTTTGTTGGGGACCCTGTTTGTGGTTGGAAACTTATCACGCTCAAGAGAGTATATTGCGGGACTCGCTGGGGGGCTCCCTCCTGAAAAATTCCTCGGAGGGTTGTTTTTGGCTGGCATTTTCATCTCGTTTTTGGCGCTCTTGGCAAATGAAACGATCATTCCGCCCTCTAACCGGTACTCCAAAACAGTTTTTAGAGAAAAGATTCGGAAGCTGGGAGATTGGCGTCCCAGCGTATATAAAAATTTGATTGTGGCAGGAGCCGATGGCCGGGTCTGGACA
Source organism: Elusimicrobiota bacterium (assembly GCA_022072025.1). Lineage (NCBI taxonomy): Bacteria > Pseudomonadati > Elusimicrobiota > Elusimicrobiota bacterium. The sequence goes on along the minus strand of JAJVIP010000002.1, from coordinate 479,356 downwards.
ATCCAAATATTGAATGAATCGACAGGGCAGTTAAACCGAGTTGTGATTGATCAACTTCAAGAAGGTCGATTGTCTCCCCAAATCGACGCGGAATCTGCGGTCTGGACCAGTGAGGGTTGGAAATTCAACAATGGTGTCATTCGAACCTATAAGGAAGATGGTTTAAACATCGATCACGTTCGGTCATTTACCGAGGAAGTTTTTAACTTTTCAGAAAAGCCATCGGACTTTGGCATTCAAGAACCTCAAGCTGAAGAAATGACCTACAAAAATCTTCGTCGACACATTCATCGGATGGAAGCTTTGGGCGTTCCGGCGCGGCCCTTGAGAGTGGAACTCATGATGAAACTCTCCTATCCCTTTGCCTGTTTTGTTGTGGTGTTTATCGGAATCCCACTGGCCCTACACGGTAAAGGTAACCCGGCCCTTGGGATCGCGGCAGGCCTTGTCCTCACATTGCTCTATCTCGGGTTTATGCAATTTGGGAAGGCGATGGCCCAGCGACTTGTGCCACCCTGGTTTGGAGCGTGGCTTGGGAATATCTGTTTCTCCCTCATTGGCCTGTTCCTATGGTGGCGAATGAGGCGAGCCGCTTAAAAAAGGGGCTATTTACTGAGGAACCCCCTCCGCCCCAGTGCCTGGATTGGTCGAACTTTCTGGAATATTCGTGGATGGTGCGGACTCTGGAATACTTTCATTCCCCCCACGCTTGATTTCTTTGGATTTTTTTATTCGCTCTCGATTTTCGGTGGCCTCACCGCCGAATTTCAAAGCAACAGACACCACATGGTTTTCTTGCCGTAGGTCACCCGCGAATTCCCCCAATTCTTGCGAATAGAAAGCATAGTCAAGTTTTAAGAGCGGCCAGTCAAGCCCCAACCCCAGAGTGGGATATCCTTCACTCGCTCCACCACGAAACCGCAAGAACCACCACCGGTATTCCGCTCCTAAATGAAGATGGGTGTAAAGATTTTCACCGAAGACATTGTTAAAGCCATCTTCAAAAAACAAATGATCGTCTTCATTTAAGATGTCCCATACATCAGCTGAAAAGGTCCAACGATCTGAGGTAGGAATAAGCCAAAGAATTTTTTTAGGAACCATGGATAATCCAACATTCGTAATGGGACTAATGACTGTCTCACGTTCCGCAATGGCTGGATATCCTTTTTCGGCCGCGACCGCGTCATATTTCAATTTCGTTCCACCAATATCCTTCACCATGAAACCCAAGTTCGTCCGATCGGTGGGTTGATAGAGAATCCCCAGATCCCCCCCAAATCCTTTTCCCGTCGCAAAAGGGGGAGCCTCCATATCTTCCAACTGAATCACGCTCAATCGATCCTGTTTTACCTGAGACCGTTGAATAATTTTCCCGGTAAGTCCAACTCCTATTTTCCCCGGAAGAAAAGGCATATCCCAACGATGAGCAATTGAGAGCGGGAGCACAATATCATTGTTGACCTCATAGGATATGGTGGGGATAAGGACCCCATTTTCAAGTTTAAAGGTGGCATCCACCACATAAAACCCACCAAACCCAACATGCAAAGGCAATCCCAAGAAGTTGGGGCCCGAAACATAGGAAGCCACATTGCCCGCCGAATAAATACGAGGGTTCAGTTGTGCAATGTCAGTGGCGATTTCGTTCACCAATTCCTGTTGTCGGGTGGGAGGCAAATCATCAAAGTTGGTCAGGTCGTTTTCATTGTCTTTGATGAAATCATAGGCATCTTTTGTGTCAGAAGCGGCCCCCAATGCAATTTCCAACATCGTCAATTGCCCTCCCGTTCGCTGAACAAGTCCAGCGGGGTTGTAATTAAAGATGTTGTGATCATCGGCCACCGCGGTAAAGGCGCCACCCATTCCCAAAGGACGGACGAATTGAATATCAGAAGGAACTTCTCCAGCATAAACACACTCAAAACTTAGAAGCATTGACAAGGCAAAGCTCAATCGTTTCATGAGGTTCATTTATATCTCCTTATAAAAAGGTGCCCGTGTAGGTTTTGTAGGTATCTTTGTTGATTCCCACACTATCCAGAGTCGTCAAACAACCGGCAGGTAAAGCATCTGCGCTCAGTGGATCAAGAAGAGAATCACCAACGGCCGCAATATCCGTTCTGAATTTGGAAATAATCTTATCGCTCGACAAATTCAACTTTAATATGACACGGGTCAAACTGTAATAGGCAATGGCGATATCGGACCCGATTCGTTTTATCGTTGCGACATCTGAACAGGCGGTGTTGAAATTGGCTCCTTTCACGATATCGAATTCCCCATTCACATTGGTGATATCCAGTATTTGAGCGTCGATGGCTACAACAGTCGCATCAATCAGAGCCACCGCGGCAATGTTAAGGTGAACATCCACATCATCTGGAAGGATTTTTAAATCAGTCAGCCCAAGAATAATCTGTTCTAGCCGGGATTTAATGGTAGGGAGTTCTTGGCGTAAGCGGGTAAAATCAATACCTTTAAGGATACTGTTCGAATCCAAGGTGGCAGAGGCTCCCAGTCTTCCACGGGAGTGGGAAATAAAATCGCCCATATCACTGACACTGACCGAGGCATTTTGGTTGAGGACGTTTGAAATGAGGGCCCCAAAATTTAATCCAGAACCACCCAAAGCCGCGGCAGCCGCTCCATAAAGAGCCTCAGAGTTATTGGGATCTTGAGCCAGGACTCGGTTATACAGATCCAGCGCAGCGGAATAATCTTGATTTCGAAGTGCGATGGAAGCGTCAGATACAAGAGACTGCGTATCTCCGGATTCTCCGCTTTTATGCAACCCCCCGAACAAATTGCCGTTTTGGCAACTCGTCATTGATCCCAACATCAATGAAACACACAGGACTTGTACAACCAAGGCTAATCGCTTCATGTTTCCTCCTCATTGAAAGGGAACGATGATGGAGAGATTTGTCCCCCAAACTGCTACGTCCCTTCTTGCCAGCTACTCAGGTACTTCTCTTGTTCGGCAGTTAATTTATCGATGCTCATTCCCATGGAACGAAGCTTCAATCTAGAAACTTCCCGATCAATATTCTTCGGAACGTCATAAACTTTGGGGCCCAGCTCAGTGTAATTTTTGAGCATATACTCCACCGACAAGGCTTGGTTTGCAAAAGACATATCCATGACACTGGCCGGGTGCCCTTCAGCCGATGAAAGGTTAATGAGTCTTCCATCCGCTAACAAGTGGATTTTTCTTTTATTTTTAAGTTTGTATTCCTCAACGAAATTACGAACAGTTTTTACTGACGTAGATAATTTGCGTAAGGCCGGAATATCGATTTCAACGTTAAAGTGTCCCGAATTGCACACAATGACTCCGTCTTTCATAACAGAGAAATGTTCAGAACGAAGCACGTGTTTATTGCCCGTCACAGTTATAAAAATGTCTCCAATTTTAGCCGCCTCTTTCATGGGCATCACTTCGAACCCGTCCATCACGGCTTCAAGACCGCGCAAGGGATCCACCTCTGTCACAATGGTTCGGCTTCCAAGGCCTTTGGCTCGGCTGGCCACACCTCGTCCACACCATCCATATCCCACCACCACCACTGTTTTTCCGGCAAATAGCACATTGGTCGCACGAATAACGCCATCGATGGTGGATTGGCCCGTGCCATAGCGATTGTCAAACATATGCTTGGTATCAGCGTCATTGATAGCCACAATCGGATATTGCAATGTACCATCCTGCTCCATGGCGCGTAATCGAATCACACCCGTGGTGGTTTCTTCAGTGCCTCCTCGAACGCCATCCAAATAAGATCTGAACTTGGTGTGCAAAAGACCCACCACATCGGCTCCGTCATCCATGGTAATTTGGGGACGCGCTTTGATGGCCGCTTCCAAATGCGAGTAATAGGTTTTGTTGTCTTCACCTTTAATCGCAAAAGTAGGAATTCCATAAATTTTTGCGAGCGCGGCGGCCACTTCATCTTGAGTGGAGAGAGGATTGGAGGCACAAACCGTAACTTTCGCTCCTCCGGCTTTCAAAGTAATCATGAGATTGGCGGTTTCTGTGGTCACGTGTAAACAAGCCGAGACCCGAATTCCGTTTAATGGTTTTTCTTTTGTGAACCGATCTCGAATGGAACGCAACACGGGCATTTCTCTTTCTGCCCAATCGATTCTTCGTCGGCCTTCATTGGCCAAACGCACATCCTTAACGTGATATTTCATATTTATCCTTATTATTAGGTTTTAACTGCAGAGTTTTTGAAGTTCTTTTGTTTTATCGGTTTTTTCCCAGAGGAAGGAAGCTTCGTTTCGTCCAAAATGTCCGTATGACGCAGTTTTTTGGAAGATGGGCCGTCTTAATTTGAGCGTGTTAATGATTCCATGGGGTGTCAAATCAAATGATTTTTCAACGGCCCGACTGATGGTAGCGTCAGGAACCACTCCGGTCCCTTGTGTATCAATTAGAACAGAAACTGGCTTGGCCACGCCAATCGCATAGGCCAATTGAACCGTACATTCCTTGGCCAATCTGGCGGCAACGACGTTTTTGGCGACATAACGAGCCATGTAAGCCGCCGAACGGTCGACTTTTGTTGGATCTTTACCAGAAAAAGCCCCACCGCCATGGGGGCACCATCCGCCATAGGTATCAACGATAATTTTTCGCCCCGTCATTCCGGTGTCGGATTGAGGCCCACCAACCACAAATTTTCCTGTCGGATTGATGTGGAATATGGTTTTTTTGTCCAAAAGATTTTTGGGCAAAACCGCCAACGCAACTTTATTAATTATTTCTTGTCGAGCAGCATTGGTAATTTGGTGTCCTGATTTGTCGAGAATTTCAGTGGTATGTTGAGAAGACAAGACCACCGTATCTATACGAAAGGGTTTTCCATCGCGGTATTCAACGGTGACTTGGGATTTACCGTCAGGCCCCAAGTAAGGGAGAATTCCCTTTTTCCGTACTTCGGCGAGTCTGCGCGTAAGAGCATGGGCCAATTGAATAGGCATTGGCATGTATTCAGGTGTTTCGTCGCAGGCATACCCCACCATCAACCCCTGATCACCCGCTCCGCCTCGGTCCACTCCTTGTGAAATATCTGGTGACTGCTGATGGATCGCATTTACAATGGCACAAGTTTCATAATTAAAACCATACTTGGCGTCTGTGTATCCGATGTCTTTAACCACATTGCGAACCAATTCACCGATGTCGACATAACTTTTGGTGGTAATTTCACCACCGACGATAATGAGCCCCACCGTAACAAAGGATTCACAAGCCACCCGTCCCTTGGGATCGGACTTAAGCACCGCATCAAGAACCGCATCCGACACCTGATCACACAATTTGTCCGGGTGTCCTTCCGTCACAGATTCAGACGTAAAAACAAAACGATCTTTTCTCACAAAACCCTCCTGATATTTCTATTTTTTCTTTTTTAAATTTTTCTTTTTGAGTCTTCTGGCTTCTTCCGCAAGTTTTTTTGCGCTGGGAGGTTGGGTTAAGGCCAACCTTCCTGCTTCAGTGATCAAAGAATCCAAAAATTGTGGAGTTGACGCTTCAGCATAGGTGCGCAGCAACGGTTCTGTTCCGCTGGGCCGCATGAGAAACCATGAATCATCGCCTGTTATTATTTTAAGACCATCCATAGTCAAAACCGATTTAATGGGAGCGTCGGCGATACTTTGCCCCAAAATTGTTTTGATGTGTTCAACCCAAGCAGATTGATCGAATGAAGCATATTGACGAAAATCGACTCTTTTGAAAAAGGATTTCCCAAACCGGACGTACATTTCATCGACGAGAGCTGATAGCGTCTTCTTTTTCATCGATAACATTTCAAGCAAAAGAAGAGCGCACAGCAACCCATCTCGCTCGGGAGACCACAGGCCCACGCCATATCCCCCCGATTCTTCCCCTCCAAATAGGACTTTTTCTTCCCCCATTTTTTGCGCCACATACTTAAACCCCACCGGCACCACTTCAAATGGCAACTTGTAATATTTCGCGATTCGCTCCGGCAAATATCCCATAGAAACGGTTTGAACGACTTTGCCTTTCATTTTTTTATTTTCGATCAAATGCAATAGAAGTAATGGCATCACAGTTTGCGGGGGCAAGTAACGGCTATTTTCGTCAATCACGCCAATTCTATCCGCGTCCCCGTCAACCGCAATTCCAATGGACGCTTTTTGATTCCGAATAGTTTCTTTCAATAATTCTAGATTGGTTTCAATGGGTTCTGGATTGACTCCTCCAAAAAGAGGATCCCTCTCCTTTCGTATGAAATGAATTTTTTTATTGCCGCCAGCCAATCGTTCAAACAATAAACCGCCTGGACCATGAAGCGCGTCAAATATTACCGGCCCTTTCAACGCGTTGAGATTGGGAAAACGAACCATTTTTTTAAGCATGGCGAGGTAGGGAGTGGAAAAATCAACGAATTTTATCCCTTTCCCTTCTTCTTGGATGGGATGCACATCAAGCCGGTCCTCAATTGCCTTGGGGATGTCATCCGTCACGGATCCCCCATGACCTCCCTTCAATTTATATCCATTGAAATAGTAAGGGTTGTGACTGGCTGTTATCATGATGCCGATGGCGGCCTTACGTTGACGAACTTGACTCGAAAGGACAGGGGAGCTTACAGGATGAGAAGCAAATTCGACTTTGAACCCATTTCCAACAGCCACCTTGGCAGCCGTTTGCGCGAATTCATAGGAGAAAAAACGATTATCATAACCAACTAGAATCATCCGGCTTTTTGAATTTTTTCTGGCCACTTCACAGGTGGCTTGTGCCGCTCGTTTTACATTTCTAAAAGTAAAACCGTCGCTGATAACGTCTCTCCAGCCGTCCGTTCCAAATTTAATTTCTTTCATAATTAACAACGTGTGTAGGGATGAATCACCGTCTTATCCGCCAAAACAGTTCCTTCTCCCAAAACACTGTGTGCTCCGATATGACATCCTTTTCCTAAAATTGCCCCGTTCATCACCACACCTTCTTTGATATGACAATTATCCATAATGACGGAATTGGTGATTCGAGATCCATCCCCCACGTTTACTTTGTTACCGAAAGACGCAAAACCTTCAATGGACACGCCTTTTCCAAGTCGTAATCGATAACCATAGTGGAATTGACCGCGAATTATCGGTGTGGAATCGAGGCGGCCCCTTTTACGCAAAAACAAAACTTGTGTCCAGCGATTCTTACTCAACAACAAGTCTCGATGGGCGTTAAGGAAACTTTCATGGGTTCCGATATCGTTCCAGTACCCTTGAAGCAGGTACCCCGCCAACACTTTTTTTTGTTTGATCAACAAGGGGAAGGTTTCCCTCTCAACTGAAACGGTTTGATTCTCTGGAATTGATTCAATCGATTCCCGGTCGAAGATATACGCTCCCGCATTGATGAAATTGGTTTTAAAGGGAGGATTCGATTTCTCCAAAAACCGAAGAATCCTCCCGCGTTTATCCATTTCTATCAGTCCAAATCGAGAAGGATCTTCCACTCGCGTTAAAGCGATGGTGACGTTCGCTTTTTTCTTTAGATGGGTCTGAAGAAAATCATTCACTGAAAGATCAAAAAAAACATCTCCATTAAATACCAGCGTGGGAGATCTGTCACCCTTTGTTGACTTTCGAAACTCTTCAAAGGCGTACCGAATGGCGCCGGCGGTCCCCAATGGTTTTTCTTCGAAAGCAAAATGGATATTCAAACCTTTGGGAGCAAGGCCCTTTAATATATTTTTCCAAGGTTTGGTTTTTTGTCCGCAGGCCAACATCACATCTGTTATACGCGCTTGGTGCAGTAAGTCAAACTGGTAAGACAAGAAGGGGCGATTGAGGACCGGAAGGACCGCCTTCGGTTTAAACAATGTTAAAGGGCGAAGTCGGGTCCCAAATCCACCGATGAGGACAATTGCTTTCATTGATTGAAATATCGAATGGTTTCATTGAGCCCCTGCGGCAAAGAGGTGCGGGGTTGCCATCCCAACACTTTTTGGGCTTTTGAGGCTTTCAAGACACTGCGAAACAACTCACCTTTCCGAGCTGGTTTATAAGCGGCCTTTAAAGGGATTTTCAAAATTTTAGCCATAAGAAAGTACAAGCTCTTTACGGATGTTTCTTTTCCTGTGCCGATATTTAGAATCTGATTATTCCCCCGCTTAAGGGCCAACAAATTGGCGCGAGCCACATCCTTTACATACACAAAATCTCTTGTTTGACGTCCATTGCCATAGATAGCTGTGGGCTTACTTTTTAACAGGCGTTGAGAAAAAATGGCCACCACGCCAGCTTCTCCATGAGGGTCTTGTCTGGGGCCATAAACATTGGCATAGCGAAAAATGGTGAAGGCAAGCCCATGAAGGCTCGCGAATGCTTGAATGTATTTTTCACTGGCCAGTTTGGCAACGCCATAGGGTGAAAGGGGAACTTCTGGAAAGTCTTCCGCCGCGGGCCGAGAACATTCGCCATAAACCGTGCCCCCTGATGAAGAAAAAATGATCTTTTTAACCTGATATTGAACACAAAGATTCAAAATATTCAAAATTCCCAATATATTCACTTGAGCGTCAAATAGGGGGTTTTCGACCGAACGTCGAACATCAATTTGCGCAGCGTGGTGATTCACCACGTCAAATCTGTTTTGTTGAAATATGCTTTTCAATTTTCCGGTGTCTCTGATATCGATTTTGAAATAGCGCGCTTTGCGGTTCACTTGAGTGCGTTTTCCCGATGATTCATTGTCCAACACCCAAACCTTGTGACCCGCCTCAACATAAGCGTCCACAACGTGAGATCCAATAAACCCCGCGCCCCCCGTCACAAGGATTTTCATTTAATAAGCCCCTTTCGCGAACAACACCGCTGGAATTGTCCTCAAAAGAATTTTGATATCCATTCCGGGAGACCAATGTTCGATGTAAAAAATATCCAGTTCAATCATTTCCTCATAGGTCAGCTCCGCGCGGCCACTGACCTGCCAGAGCCCTGTAATACCTGGCAATACATTCAGGCGTTTTTTGGCCCATTCATCGTAATGTTTGGCTTCCCAAAGCACCTGAGGGCGAGGTCCAACCAAACTCATCTCCCCTTTCAAAACATTTAAGAGTTGTGGAATTTCGTCCAAGCTATACCGTCTTAAAAATCGGCCAATGGGAGTTACGCGCGGATCGTTTTTCATTTTAAAAACAGGCCCCTTGCGGTCGCTTTTCTCCTTGAGTTTTTGAAGTTGCGCATCCGCGTCAGTGACCATGGTTCGAAACTTCATAAATTGGAAAGGCCGTTGGCGAAAACCCACCCGTTCATGTTTGTAAAAAATGCTTCCAGAAGAGGTCATTTTTATAACAATCGCAATAACCACCAAAGGGACAAAAAACAACCCCAAAACCAAGCTGGCCAAACACACATCCATGATCCGTTTGGTAAGAAAAGCTGTGCCTTGAAGTGATATCGGTTTTATTTGAAAGGTAGGGAGGCCAAGAGATTCATCGATCAAAACCTCTCCCATGCGAATCTCAAGAATATCAGGAATCAATCTAAAAACGACATGGTGTTCCTCACAGAAACTCGCCAAGGCCACAGTTGATTTGTGATTCATTTTGGACTGCGCCAGTAACACCTCATTGATGCGTGAACGAACAATGGTATGGCGAACGGCGTCTAAATCCATTTCCTTTTGGGTGAGGACGGCGCGATCTCCTTGTCGATCCAGAATTTTCTTTAACGAGTTGGCCAAATAACCTTCTCCAAGCACCAAAACACGTTTGGGTTTTTTGTTTCGTTTGATCCAGGTCAAATAGCCAATTTTTACAATCTGCCGATAGAGATAGGTCAACCCGAAACCCAATCCCCCACCCAACACAAAAACGATACGTGAGAATGAAGCATCTCGATAAAGAAACATGGAAGACATGGCCAAAAGCATGCCGGTAATAGAAGCTCGAAAGAGACGAATTCCATCGTCCAGTGCCGGCATATGAATCCGACGGTAACAGCCTTGCCATGAAATTGAAAGGACCCACATAAACAATATCACCGGCGATGCCTTGAGATAATCTGACGGATCTGGGATACCTTTTGTAATTGGGAAGGAATGAATAAAAGGCGCGTATGAAAAACGGATGCCATACGCCAAAGAGTACGCCAGCGCAACCGCCACCACATCGCCCAACACGATTAACAGACGAAATAAAAGCCATTGACTGTCTTTCCAATTGGCGATACCAACATCATAAGATACGGACTGTTTTTCAACTTTTGGTTTTTCCATGAGCTCAATCATTCGTCGGGCTTCTATCAAATCGTCCCATTGTTGTCGATTCAACATGTATTACAATGCGATCCATTCAAATGAAACACGTAATTTTTAACGGTCAAACGGGCACCATTGGACGGTTTTTGTCGCCGGTTCTGCATTCAAAAAATCTGCCGCATCACGCGCTTGAGTCACGCTTAGAAGCACATCAAGCGTTGGAAAATGAACTTCAAGCCCTCTCTGTTCCGGCAGGAAGCGAAGTGACATTAATTCCCTTGGCCGCTATTGCGCCCATCGCCTTTTGTGAAAAAAACCCTTCCAAAGCGTATGAAACCAATGTAACCAACACGGTATCTCTTGCAAAACAATTTCTTCATTGGACCAAAGCAAATCAACTCAAACCACGCATTCTATTCATGAGCACAGGTCATGTGTATCGGCCAAAGTCATCTTCTCAATTGATTCAAGAGAATGATCCCCTGGGGCCTCGTTCGGTATATGCCAAAACAAAGTTGGAGGCAGAGAATCAGCTCAAAGAAGTCAGTAAAAAAGAATCTTGCCCACTTCTCATCATGCGACAATTTGGAGTGGTGGGCCCCCAACAACTGCCCACCTCTGTCTTACCTGGCTTGATTAAACGCGCCACAGAAAAAAACTTTTCCCATGTGCAAGGTCTTCATTGCGTGCGTGATTATTTAGACACCCGCGATATCGCGAAACATTTGTCCTCTCTTTGCGTTTTGGATTGGTCGCAACCCCCCTTAAACTCCTGGGTTGAATTGAATATGTGTTCAGGGATTGGAATCTCTATAAAAGAATTATTTTTATTGGTTCTTCGGGAACTTGATATGGCCTCGGAAACCTATCAATCGCTCATCACACCAGGTCCCGCAAGACCCGATGATGTGGATTTTATGGTGGGCAATCCAAGTCGATTGAGCAAAGCTTTGGGAAGGCCTCCTCGTATCACTCCGCTTGAACAAACCATCCGAGACGCTATCCCAGGCCTGAAATCGCAGCCTTTACCTGTTCGAGAGTAATTCTTTCCATACAACTTTGATCCAGAGAGTGATATTCATATCCCAATTTTAGACTGGGACAGTCGGGGCAATTGCTTTGAATAACAACGGCCTGGGAATTCAAGGGACCCCAAATTTTGGGGTCGGTGGGGCCATGAAGCGCCACCTGTTTTTTCTTTAAGGCTGCGGCGATATGCATGACTCCCGTGTTTCCTGAAATCACCAAGTCAACTTGACCAACCAAGGCTATCAGGCCTGGCCACGACAATTTCCCCCCCAGATTCTTCCCCAATCCATTAATGAGTTGATTCAGCTGATAGGTCTTATGTGTTTCTTCAGGTCCGGAAGTAAGAATTATTTCCGCATTAAATTTTTTAATAAGCCAATGCGCCAAAAGGGCATATTGACTTATGGGCCATTCTCGCGGAAGACCATCTTCTCCACATCCGGGATGAATCAGCACTTTCATTTTTTTTTCTTTAATGAAGGGAGCCAGGACATTAATCTCGGAGAATCCCGTCTGACTGGGCTTAATAGAAAGCTCGCGTGAAATTTTTAAAGGGGCGATGAGAGATAAAATTCCAAAAAAATCATCAATCTCATGATGATCGAATGTTTTCTTCTTTGTTTGACTAAAAACAAAAGCGCGATGTTGGCCTGGCGTATCGAAACCCAAACGGCAAGCAACACCGGACAAGCCGCATAAAATCGCAGTGCCGCGCGACCACTGTTCCAAATCAACCACCACATCGAAACATTCTCGCCTGATTTTCTTTAAGAGAGCCGGCAAACTTAAAATCTTCCTATCCCAAACCAAAAAATTATCGACCTCGGGAAATTCAACGGCCACAGACTTGTTTATATTGGACACCAACCAATGCAGCTCCGTTGTCGGATGGGCTTCTTTAAAAATCTGAAGAACCCGTCCCACAAGCAAGGTATCGCCCACCGCGGCCAGTTTGATGACCAATAGTTTTCGAGGGATTGTTGGTAGTTTTCCATTTGGTAAAAATAATGACACCAACCACGCCAATGGAATGCCAATCCAATAATCGAAAAATCGATTCAAATTCAAGATCGCCCCGCCTCAACGACTTCTTCATAAATTTTCCAAGTTTCTCGGGCCCACACAGCCCAGGAAAAACGTTTTACCTGATCAAATCCTTTTTGACGAAGGCTAATTTTAAGCGATTCATTTCCTATTAATTCCAAGAGGACATCTTCGAGTCCTTTTTCTGAGTGGGGATCGAAATAGAGAGCGGCTTCACCGCAAACCTCCGGAATAGAGGCCACCCGTGAGGCGATCACGGGTGTTCCACACGCCATCGCTTCCAGAGGAGGGATTCCAAATCCTTCATAAAGAGATGGAAAAACAAAAACAGACGCTCCCGAATACAGGGCCGGCAAATCCCCCTGTGGCACTGAGCCCAATAACCGGACATTTTGAGGGAGATGCGGAATTTCTTGAGGAGGCAGACTGTTTTTCCCCGCCAATACCAAGGGAGGCAACAAAGGGTTATTTTTTAAGAGATGGGAATACGCACGAATTAAAAACGGTGTATTTTTACTCGCTCTCAAATTACCGACATAGAGGGCATACCCCTTTTTCAGCGAATAACGATTTATAATTTTTTCCAATTCGTTTTGCGCGACAGGAGAAAAGCTTTTATCAACAGCGGGATTTAAAACCGTAATTTTTAACTCTGCTTCAGGGAAAAACTGAATCAGGTCTCTTTTTGTTTGTTGAGACACGACAATAATCCTTTGAGCGCATTTCGACACATGACGCAGCATTAAACCGGAATAAAGTTTGGTCAAAGGTTTGGTGGAATATTCTGGAAATTTAAAGTGAATCAAATCATGAACTGTCGAAATAAATGGGCCTTTATAAAAATAGGGGACATCAAAATGCGGCACATGGAACAAATCCATAACATCTTTATTTAAACGGGAAGCGTAAGACATGTGTTGCCTTATTCCATACACAGCTTCTGGGACTTCCCTGAATTCGCAGGGATAGGGGTTTTTCCATCCCGGAACGCCGTAAAGCACCATTTGGCCCAATTGGGCAGACGTGAGATAATCCAACAACCCTCGTATGGTGGTCCCAATACCAGAACTATCAATCCATCGAACATCCAGGCCAATTCTCATACAGGTTTTTGTTTTCCGGGAAATCGAGGGAAATAAGAAAGCAGGGATTCTGTTACTTCTTTGGGCGATAGATCTTCCAAACAGGGATGTCCGGATAAAGGACAATTCCTCAGTGAACAAGGGGAACACTCCACCCTATGCTGCAAGACAGTGACCGTATCACCTCTCGGAGCCCAAATTTTTGATTCAGCCGTCCCGCTCCATATCACCCAAACCGGTTTTCCAAGAGCAGCGGCCAAATGAGCGGGCCCCGAATCATTGCTTATGACAATATCGGATTGTGACAAGAACTCCAGAAGTCCCTGTAAATTTGTTTTGCCCATTTCATTCTCAACAGTCGTTTTGGTTAGCCTAACAATTTCCTCCCCAATCGATCGATCAAGCCCCACCAAAATAAACCGGCAGGAGAAACCTTCCGCCAGCGAGTCGATCACGTTCGCGAAATATGACAAGGGCCATTTTTTAGCGGGCGTTCCAGCATCGGGATGAATCACCACGGTTAAAATTTTCCGGGCCGTCTGTTCCCCCTTACTTTTAAACTCAATTTTTGGGGTCAAATCACTCGCCTGTCCCCCCACCGCTTTTAATAGCGCTATATTTTTTTCAATGGCAGGAAGATTTCGGTCCCATGAGGGTTCAATATCCAAAAGGAACCCTCCGCCTGTGGCTCCATATCCGACAAGATTTCTTGGAACAATGGACCGCAAATAAAAAATGAGACGAATGTCCCCTCTCAAATCAAAAGCGATATCATAATTTTCATTTTTAAGTTGCGACTTGAGGGACGACCGAGAAGGGCTGTCCACAACAAGGGGATGAACCTCAGGACGGGCTATTTTTAAGAATTCTGCCCCCAAGCGTGAGGTAAGAAAATCAATTCGAACGCCGGGAAAAGAGCCCAACAATCCATCAATAAACGGGAGTGTCTGCACCATATCTCCCAATTGGTCGCAACGAACCGCCAGGACTCGTTGGGGCGACAAAAACCGCTGGGAATCTGGTTGCTTAAAAAGGTAGCCAACCACATCGATTAACCACGCTAAGAGAATCCATTTTTTTTTCTTGAAAGCGTAGTTTCCGAGGGCCATGAGCGCTAGGAATTTCCCACTTGTTCAAAAATTTTCAGCATTTCATCTGCGGTTTTCTTCCATGTAAACAAGGAGGCCTGTTTTAATCCGCGCTCCACCAAATCTTTCTGTAAAGTGGGGGTGCTCACCACTTTGAGAATTCCTTCACTGATACTCCGCGCGTCATGAGGGTTCACCAACATCGCGGCATCACCCACCACCTCGGGAATCGAAGAAACGTTTGAAGCCACCACAGGCACCGCGCAAGCCATGGCCTCCAAAGGTGGGAAACCAAAACCCTCATACAAAGATGGGAAAACAAAAAGGTCGGAGGCGGAGTATGCCTCCGGAAGAATGTCATCGGGAACAAATCCCAGCAAATGAATTCTATTTTTGATGCGGCTGCCAGATATTTCTTCTGTTATTTTTTTATTTTTCCATCCCTTTTGACCAACCACCGCCAGATGGTGTGGTATTTTGTCTGCGATCAATGAAAAGGCTCGGAAGAGGCCCGCTATATTTTTTCTTGGTTCGAATGTTCCCACGGTCAATAAAAAAGGAGCGTCGATCCCATACTGTTCTTTTATTTTTTTTCGAGAGGTTTCCTTGTCCCTTGAGAAAAATGTGGGCCCCACGCCCAAATACACTGTTTTCATGATTTTATTTTTAGGGTTTATAAATTTTTTCACATCGGCAATGGTCCAATTTGATTCGGCGACTATCACATCAGCACGATGGACTGAGGGAGGAATAATAATTTTATTGATCCACAAATTTTTCATTTTCATCGTGTCGGGGAAGGCATATTGAACCAGGTCGTGAACGGTGAGAACACCTTTGATATGTTTCTCCATAAAAACGGGGAGAACATGCTGAGTGCCCCAAAACACATCGACCCGATCCTGTTTTAACCAAAAGGGCAATTCGGTTTGCATCCATATATTCCCAAAACGCGTCAACGCACCTGAGCGCTTTCTAAAATTGGGACCGGGAAGAGGCGTATTAAAATCTTTGTGACAATAAAGGATGTACTCATTTTTAGAGTCTATGGAGGCCAAAGACTCGAGAAGGCTTCGCACATACATGGGAATGCCGCTGGTTTGTTTTTCACGTAAGGGTCTTGTGTCAACGCCAATGCGCATAAGGAACGTTAATTATTTTTCGACTTCGAGGAAAACCTGAAACTCTCTTAAAGGAAAAAAGAAAGCGAGGAAACGTTCAAAAAAAACCGGATGTTTTGTAGCGAAACACCGAACCCCCAAAAAATGGGCTGGAACCAAAGAGATTTTGTCGTGGAGAGACCAGAACTCAAGGTGACGCCGAAGCATTTTAAATTTTGTTTTTAATATATACCCGTGTTGAGTTCCTCCACAAAAGAAATCAAATGCCAAAAGAGAAAAATGGTGCTTGTGGGTTGGATCAATATAGGCGTTCGCTGAGGTGTAGTGGGGCACATGTATTTCGATGGTGGCCCCTGATTTGCCAAGACGATGAACCTCTTCCATCAGTTTAACCACATCCTCGACGTGTTCCGCCACATGACGAATAACAATACGATCAAATTGATGGGACTCCAAGGGATAAGGGTACACATCCAAATTGTGAACGACGTCCACCCCTGGCAAGGGAATCTGGTCCAGACCGATGGCCCCTTCTGTTTTTCTCGCTCCACAGCCCAAATCAAGAATTTTCATGTTGCTCATGGGGGCGGATCGTACCATTAAGTAAATAGGCTGTCGTTATCACAAAAAGGAAAACTTCAGTAGCCAGAAGGCTGAGAGCAGCGCCCAAAGACCCTCTGTCTGGAATAAGAACAGCGCTCAACAAGGCGCAAACGGAAAAGGCCAATATTTGATTCATCGCGTGACGTTTTTGAAAGTTGAGAGCCACCATCAAATGTGTAACAAAATAATTCAGAAAAACTAATCCCCCGGTTATCCCCAATATTTTTAAGGGCAAAATTCCACCCTCAAACCGAGTGCCAAAGAGGATGTGAATAAACCAGGGCGCTCCCCCCGCTAAAACCACAGCCCAGAGAACTCCCATCCCGGCCATGAGCCCTCCAACGCGCCAAACTTCATTACGAAAAGAATCTCTTCCTTTTCCAATCAGCGATGTTAAATGAGGCAAACCGATGCCCATGATCGCGGAGGGAATAATATAGGTGATTTCAAAAACTCTGAAAGCGGCGCCATATTCCCCCACAATGGAGCTTCCCGCCGTCCAGGCCAAAAATACCGCTCCCAAGCGCAAATACCAGGAACCAAACGCCCCCCCAATCGCCAATGGAATGGAAGCTTTTAAAATTCTGACCCACTGAGAGAAATTAGGAGTCCAGGTGTACTGAGCGCCAACATGTGAAAAGAAAATATGGTTGGATACCCAAGTTCCCACAACTCCCCCCAGTGACAATCCCAATAAAATTCCGGTCAACGAATTTTTCAAAACAAGAGAGGTCACGACACCGGTGAGCATAAAGAAACGCTGATAAAACATCACTTTTCGCGCCAAATCGATTCGGCCTAAGCCGTTACAAACAAATTGATGAAAATCAAGCATCGAATTGGACATCATCCAAATAAGAGCCAAGAACCCCACCCAAGGCTGCTCCTCTTTCCACAAAACCACTGAACAAAAAGAGAATGTGATAAAGGAAAAAAACAAAAGGCCCATCTTCAAATCGAAATAATTCTTTAACAATTCCGATCGTTCAGTAACACTTTTGTGGCGATGATGCCCCATTTCTTTGGACATTTGAAGCAAGGTTCCCAAATCAGTAAAAACGTAAAAAATTTGAGCGATTGAAACGGCGTAAACGAACAAGCCAAAATCCCCCACGGCCAAAGTCCGCGCGATCAATATGTTCACCAAAAAGAAGAGACCGCGAGAAAAAACATCCAATCCTACCCGCCAGGCGATGGTTTCAAAAAAGGTTTTGGATGTGCTCATCGGTTTTTTCGGGCGCGATGTTGAACCATCACCAATGCAAGTTCAATGGCTTGAATCAAACTTTTTTCAGAGGCGATTCCCTTGCCGGCAATTTCAAAGGCCGTTCCATGGGCCACCGAGGTGCGAATGATGGGCAGGCCCACCGTGACATTCACCCCTTCAACATTGGTCGCCTTTCGGCCAGTCGAAAAGGAAAGAAGTTTTATAGGAATTTGGCCTTGGTCATGGTACATGGCCACTCCCACATCATAAATTCCGTCACGAACCATGGGCCACACCGTATCGGCGGATAAGGGGCCTTGGACATGAATTCGTTTTCGGTTGGCTTTGCGAATGGCAGGAAAAATGATTTGTTGTTCTTCAGTCCCCAGTAACCCGTTCTCTCCCGCGTGAGGATTTAATCCGCAAACCGCCACCCGCGGAGTCGATTTCCCCAATTGTTTGAGCCCCTGATGAGCCAGGAGGATGGTATCGAGAACTCGTTGTTGATTTAAATTCGACGGCACATTTCTTAGAGGGATATGACTCGTCACGTGAATGGCACGCAAAGATCCATAAACCAACATCAAGGCCACTTTTTCTGTTTTGGTTAACCCAGCCAACATTTCCGTGTGACCGGTATAACGTTTTCCCCATCCGCCCATCCGAAAAGATTCCTTGTTAATGGGACCAGTGACCATCGCGTCAATTTTATGGTTTAAAGCATCACGAATCGCGGCCTCAACATATCTTCCACTCGCATAACCACAAGCCGCTTGGACCGTTCCAAACCGGATAGGTACCGTTAGGGAATTAAAAGATTCGAAGGCGGCGCGGGGCAAATGAGCCCGCTTAAAAACATGTTTATTTACCCACGATAAGACAGCCTGATCCCCGTAAATTCGAAATCCACAACGGTTTTTAAATTTGGAGAGGTGAAGAACCTTAAGAACAATTTCGGGTCCAATACCTGACGGATCGCCCAAGGTCAATCCAATAATCGGTTTCACAAGCGGATTTATCTTTAGAGGTGAGGCGCTTTTCCCGAAACAAGTCCTTTGCGCACCAGGTCATGCAAATGGACCATGCCCACCGATCTTCGTTTGCGATCGACCACTGGGAGAACTGTCAAAGGCTTTTTCCGAGATTCCATAATTTCAAGCGCCCGCACAGCCATTTCATCGGAATAAATGAAAATGGGATGGGGATTCATAATTTGTTCTATCTTTACTTGCCGAATAGCTTTTCCTTGAGCAAAGGCCCGGCGAACATCGAAATCGGTCACCAGTCCCACAAGTTTTTTCTTGGCATTCACAACTGAAACCGCTCCCGTCCACTTTCTCGACATCTCGATGAGCAAGTTCGTCATAGAATCACTCACCTTCACAACGGGGTTGAGTTCCCCTCCGCGCATTACGTCTTCCATTTTCAAGAGAAGCCGGCGCCCCAGAAGTCCCCCTGGATGATAAAGAGCAAAGTTTTGCTCATTGAACCCCCGCATCTTCATCAGCGTGATAGCGATGGCGTCCCCCACCACCAACGCCACAGTTGAACTGGTCGTCGGCGCCAAATTCAAGGGACAGGCCTCCCTTTTAACCGGAACGTACAATGCAACTGAGGAGCGCCTGGCCAAGGTGGAGTTTTTTTCAGCTGTTAAACAGATCACCTTGGCTCCAATCTTATGAAGCGCCGGAAGGATGTTGATCAATTCTTCGCTTTCTCCCGATTTCCCAATCGCAAAAATTACATCGCTTTTCTGTACCAATCCCAAATTCCCATGCATGCCTTCCACGGGATGCATAAAAATAGCGGGAGTCCCAGTGGAAGAAAGAGTAGAAGCCATTTTTTGAGCGATCAAACCCGATTTCCCGATACCCGTTACGATCACTTTTCCTTTACAACGGTAAAGAATGTTCACAGCCTCTTTAAAGGCCCCGCCAATAGCCCGCTTGGATTCAGCGAGACTTTTGGCCTGGGTTGATATCACTGATTTAATTTCGTTTTCAATGTTCATAACTTTGATTGGATGTTTGATTGTAAGAATTCCACCGATGATGGGCCACTTTCTTTTTACAGACTTTTTTCAAATACCCGAGCCATGGATTGCGCAAAGACATCGGGATAGAATTTCTGGGATAATGCCAACGCATTTTGTGACAAACGTTCTCTGAGTTTAGAGTCCTCAATCAAATCCATAATTCGATGGGCCACTTCCGACGGTTTTCCCGGCTGCACAAAAAGAACATCATCCCCATCTTTTAATACTTCTGGCAAAGCTCCCACAGGCGTGGCGATCACAGGAAGGCCAGCGCCCAAAGCTTCAAGCACCGCCACCGGAAAGGCCTCGGCATAAGAAGGCAAAATAAAAATATCGGCCTGTTCAAAAAATTTTTCTTTATCTGGCCCCTCCACCACTCCCCAAAAATGGATATTTTGAGGAAATCTTTTGATCGTTTTCTCCACCTCTTCCCACCGTCCTTTTTGAGAAAGACGAATATTACGTTCATTGTCCAATCGTTCTCCGGCAAAATGAAAATGAACATCGGGAAATTTCGATAAGACAAGAGGAATGGCGCGAATGACATCATAAAAACCTTTCGCGACAGAGAAATGGCCCATAAAACTTACATTTCGAGCCTTCGACCGTGGTAATTTTGAGGGCCCCTCCCTCATCTTGGGGATGGCGTTATAAACAGTCTCTATTTCCAATTGTGGAAAAACCTCTTTTAAGTCAGCCCCTATAGAATTCGCGCAAACAACCAGCAACTTGATCCGGTTGAGCATCGATAGAACGATTTTCTTTGGAACGGGTGACTGAAGCTCGATGAATTCTCTCAATTTGGACCCATGGAGATGAGCCACCACCGGAACCCCAAACAATGATGATAAAAGAATATACGCAAAATCCCTGGCCAACCCGGAGGTGTTTTGAGAAAGGGTTATGTACAAAATGTGAGGACGGAAAACGGTCAATTTAATCGTCAAACGAAAACAGAGGCTCAAAACTCGAGATGTTCCGGACAAGTCCCATTTCCCCTTGGCCGCATTGGAGTCGCGAATGTTTCCTCGAATCACCTGAACTTGATATTGCTTTACAAGGGATGATTCCAAGAGCACCTGGCTCATTTGTTCGACACCCGCCCAGGGGGGCGGCAGCGGAACCACAAAGAGGATTTTGCGTGGTTTCAAATGTTTTTCTCGAAAGCTTCCGCCATGATTTTGGTGAGATCATTTTTAGGAAAATCCCCAAACATTAAGCGAAAGGCTTCCACCGCTTGAGCAACAATCATAGGTTGGCCATTCACTATTTTCCGACCAGCCGATTTCGCTTGAGAGAGCAGCAAGGTTTCTGAGGGTGAATAGATCAAATCAAAAAATACCGCATTGGCTTGGCTCGCATTCACCAACCGAATTGATCTTTCTCCCAAAGGGGATTCCAAACCAAATTGTCCAACGCTCGTGGCATTAACAATCAAATCAAATCCTTGGATTTGATTTTCCAATTCGGACAAGGTGCCCCATCGAATGCGGGTTTTGGATTCGTGAAAAGCGAGTGCCACTGATTTGGCTTTTTCAACATCACGGTTAACAATCAGGATTTCGCCTTTTTCACCTAATTCGTTGCCCAAAGCAGCGATCACCGCCCGAGAAGCCCCTCCTGCTCCTAAAAGTAAGACCCGAAGCCCTCCCAAACTTTTAAACAAAGGGGGTTGGCCTTGCCATGTGCCACATAACGTTTCGAGCACGCCAGTGATGTCCGTATTGAATCCTCTTAGGTGCCCCTTGGTATCTCGAACAACGGTGTTCACGGCACCCGCCTGTTGAGCCAGGGGTGCGACCGCATCTAAATAACCCATGATTTTTATTTTGTAGGGAATGGTCACGTTAAAACCACGCAAAGATTCATCCTTTCGGAAAGTTTGTATCAGCGATGGCAAATCGTGTTCTGATACGTCAAAGGCTTGATAGGTGGCATCGAGATCAAAAAACTGAAAGGCCGCATTCCACATAACAGGACTTTTCGAATACTGGCTGGGGTTCGCGCCAATAATTCCTGTTAGCATTCTATTGGGGGACATAGGTCATCACAAAATTACATTTAAAAGGCAGCGTTACCCTTTGACGAAAGGCCAAAGCCCAAGCCCGTTGAATGACGCCATAGCCGGGAGACATCGGGACCTGTTTTATTTCGCCAGGGGTGGAGATGGCATTGCATTGAATCTCAAGTCTTCCATGTTTGCCATTGAGATAATACTTGAAAGGTTCGATGGGTTGAATATCCAGGTGAGAAGAATGAAAAAACCAACGAGCTTCCACCTCTCCCTCACCGTTAAGAACGTCCTCCACCTTCCAGAGAAAACTTCCCTGACGATGTTCGATGCGTCTTTGATGAATCACAGGAGGTTGTAATCGTTTGTATCCATCATGGGAAACCTCGACACATTCCGGATCCCATGCGAGGACACTCGTTTTGGCATCATCTTTGAGAGAAAAAAGAGAGGCGGGAAGGATGCGGTTTTGTTCTTCATCGTTGATCTGCACTGTGTTATGAGACGCTGTGGACCTCAGGCGATTGCGTAAATCAGGATCGGCTGAATAGACCCCTGTTCCTGGATCCCAAAGAAACCATTCGCCTTGAATCCACAAACAAAAACTCAACTTGTCATTGTGGGTATGCCCCCCCACTCCCCTTGTCCCGTTTGGAGCCGCTGAAAAAACCAACAAACTATTTTGGTCTCGTATCGTCAAGAGTCCAGAAGAAGAGGGCCCTTTCGAGCGGATTTGTTTGGCCGCAACGGTTTTAACAGCCCTCATATTTTTCAAACCACTTTCGCCGAAGAGCCAAAAAATTTCAGCGGGGGCTTCCCAGTCTTTTACTTTCAGCGGAGTTTGATCCAACAAGGCGGCCCCCAATGCCGTCAGATAAGACACATCCGCGTCCTCACGTTTAACAAGACAGTGAACATGGCCACTGTCATTGTCACCCAGGAGGGGCATGGTGCCATCAGGAGCGGTTAGTTGGAGCATGGCCTCAAACATCAACCCCAGTCGTTCCAAAAAGACAGCCCCCAACGGTTCAAGGGCCATGGGATTTCGTTTGACGAGCAATGAATAGTAAAAAAATATTTCAAGAACCAAACGATGATAGGCGGTTGAACCTTCGTAATCAAATCCGTCGTCATACGTTTGTCGAAAGAGTTCTCGTGCCAATTCATTTTGAGCGCAGATCTTCCATTTTTTCTGATCCAGCGCTACCCCCAAATAGGCCAATCCCAACAAGTTAGAGAGATAATGATTGGTTGAAACATTTCCGCCCCATTCCAAATGTCGATAGATATGGTTGCCATGTTCCCAGAGCGAGGCGGAAAAACGTTTGCGGAATTCAGCATCGATGATTTTGTTGTCTTGAAAAATATCCCAGGCCAAAAGCCAATTGCACGCACGAAGAGCGACCTCCATGGAACTTCGCCAATTCACCCCATATTTGGGTGGGTTTGATTCAATCCAAGAATTGACTTGGTCCACAAACACCCGGGCGTACCTATCATTCTGAGAAAGCCACTGGGCCTGCGCCAACCACGCGAAATGCTGGCACCGAGACAATTCCCAAGGGACCTTTATGTCGGCCCCTGGAATCAAAGTCAAATGAGAAACACCCGTGAAAAAAACATGCGGAGGCCAGGAGGTCCCTGATTTAAAATCCACATGCCACATCTGATCTCCATATTTTTTTAAATCAACCGGCCCCGATCCAAGCAAATCAAAAATACCTTCTGAGGCTCGATCAGCCAAGCGAATGGTTTCGTCATTGGGAAAAGAGGATCGAAATAACGGGCGAGGCGCATCATCTCGAAGATGGGAAGAGTAAAGACCAATGGGCTTCAAGTCTGCGGGTTGATGGGGAAAATACGGCCCCTTGGGTGAATAAAGCGCTCGTTCCATCCATGCATCTAAGCAATGAGCGGTTTTCGTCATCAACAAACGCGGCCATTCGGACTTGGATACGTGATTCAATCGATGGAGAAGATGGGACCAGTTCACGTTAAACCGGCAGGAACACTTGTTTTTCTTCTATCCAGGTTTCATACCAGAGAACAAAATTGAGCAAAAACCACGACATCTTGGTCCCACAATGTTTTAGATAGGTGCGCATAACGTCTTCATTGAAATAATCGGTTCGATGAACGAAATCCAATATTTTCTTGTCCGACCAGCCTTTTAATTCCTTTTGGAACCAAGCCTCCACCGGAACGGCGAACCCTTGTTTTCGTCGATGAATTATTTCTCTGGGCAACAATGGCTCCACTGACTTTTTCAACAAATATTTAAGCGTGCGATTCTTGTACTTCATTGATTGAGGAATACTCATCGCCAATTGCACGAACTCTTGATCCAAAAAGGGAACCCGCGCTTCGACGGCGGTGGCCATAGTCATTTTGTCGACCCTCATGAGCAACAGCTCAGGAAGCCTCAGGCGCAAATCCAAATAAGACATCCAATGCAACATGTCGGCTCCTGGAGGCGCATCTTTCAGGAAATCCTCGTGAATTTTTCGGATGGGAACATAGGAGGTATGGCCCTCCATTTTCCTCAAAAAAGATCGACTTAAAAATCGACGTTTGGTGGTCTCCTGATAGGCTTCTGCTCCTCCCCAAAAAATAGATTCTCCCGAGCTGGCGCGCCGCATCACATCAAGCGCTCGCATGGAACGGGTGGGTTTCCGCTGCATCGCATTAATTGACCCATAGGCCAACATCCGCAAGGGTCGCGGAATTTTCTGGTACATGTTGACCCAAGGTTGAGCATTCAAACACAGGCCCCACAAGGGATAACCGCAAAACAATTCATCGGCTCCTTCGCCCACTTGACAGACGGTGGTCCCATTGTCTTTGGCCAGTTTTGACACGTAATAAACGGGAACACAAACTGGGTCGACAATCGGCTCATCTTGGTGAAAAACGAGTTTGGGCAGAAAATCCACCAAATCTTTCGGTTTGATAATAATTTCATGGTGATTCGTTTTATAGCGATCGACAATTTTTCGGGCGTAATGAAGTTCATTAAAGGCTCCCGCATTTTCAAAACCGATGGAAAAAGTTTCAACTGGTCGATTCATCTGCTCTGCCATGAGAGCCGTATTGGTGGAGGAGTCAATGCCTCCAGACAAAAACACCCCAAATTTCACATCACTCACCATTCGATATCGAATGGATTCGCGTAAAGAACTCAAAATTCTATCCGTCCATTCTTTTTCTGAACGGTCTTCAATTTTCTTAACGGAATGAAAAGGATTCCAATATCGATGCTCTTTTGTTTTCCCATTGGTTTCAATGGTGAGCGTGTGAGCGGCTGGCAATTTAAAAATTCCTTCAAATAATGTTTGAGGAGCGGGAGAAACGAGAAAAGTCAAAAAATCATAGAAGGCTTCTTCATTCATTTTCCTTTTCATTCCCGGGTAGGCCAAAATGGCTTTGATCTCAGATGCAAAAATGAAGAGACCCTTGTGGAAAGTGTAATAAAGAGGCTTGACCCCCATCCGATCGCGTGCCAACCAGAGTCGGCCTTTTTTCCTGTCCCAAATGGCAAATGCAAACATTCCTCGGAGGCGATCGAGGACCTGTTCCCCCCATTCTTCATAACCTTTCAGAATAACTTCAGTGTCAGAGTGGTCCGTTTTAAATTTTCGACCCGCTTTTTCTAAAAGGGGCCTAATTTCAGCGTGGTTATAAATTTCCCCATTAAAAACAATCCAAACAGATTCATCTTCATTGGACATGGGCTGAACGGCATTGGAGGAGAGATCAATGATGGAAAGACGACGGTGGGCCAGTCCCACTTCTTGTTGAGCCGAAACATAGGCGGCCGCATCATCGGGCCCTCGATGAGACATCATGTCACGCATCTTCTCGATCAACTCGATGGTGATGGGCAAGGACGAATCTTGTGTTCTAAAAACCCCTAAGATTCCGCACATGTCTCTGCGTTTTTACCCCACACATCAAGGTCCAGCTCAATAACGGCTCGTGAGGTTTCAACGAGATCACGCCAGGGTGTCGGGAAAGTGGCACCCGCTTGAATGGCTTGGAAAAATTTTTCGAGCGTTGACCTGTGACCTTTGTCTTGAGCCGCGGTATAAGACCGGCCGCTCCCCCCATAAAAAGTGATCCTTTTAAAATCATCTATCAACGCAGACCGACTCATCCAATGCGCTTCCACCCATTCTTTTGGAAATTGAGAATGACCTTGGGCCGTGTACATCAAGGTACAGAGGGAACCATCCTCATAAACATATTGCGCGGAAAAATTCTCATCCGGACGGATCCTTTTGTTTTCCTTGCCGGCAAGACCGGCAATTGAAATGTTTTCTAAAGGGGATCCCACCAGGAATTGAAAGAAATCAACCATATGACAGGCTTCTCCGCGCAGGCGCCCTCCTCCTTCAGGTCCATTGATCCAATGGTTCACTGGCAACGACCCCGCATTCACACGAAAAAGACAGGTCAGAGGTGTTTGGCGGTTCAGTAATTCCTTTTTTAAAGCAACTGCCATGGGGGCCCATCGCCTGTTAAATCCCACCATAAACACGGGAAGTTTGTTGAGGCCTTGCACGGTTTGGTCAAGACGATCTATTTCCTCCATTGTCAACGCCAATGGTTTTTCCAGAAAAACATGTTTTCCGGCACGGAGCGCTTCTTCAGCGATCAGCGCATGCTTGTCATGGCGAGTCCCGATAAGGACCGCATCTATTTCCGGATTTTGAAGTAAATCTTTATATTGGGTGGTAACAATGTTAGCTCCCGTTTGTTTGGCCATCGAGAAAGATGTTGAACTGTTGGCGGCGCAAATCCCCGAAATTTTTGCCATGGAACTCATCCGCTTCAAATTCGGGATATGAGTTGTTTGCATAAAATTTCCAACGCCGATGAGACCCAAGCGAACGGGCCATGATTGCTTGGGGGACCCTCCCAAATTCACTGAGGACATTGTTTTTTCAGAACCCGTTATCCGATTTGGATAGGCAAGAACAACGGCCAGCGGCTTCGGTCCATCTTGATTGAGGGTTTGATAGGCCTGGGGAGCTTCATCAATCGAAAAAACTTTATCCAACAAAGGTTCCATCTTTAATTTCCCGGCGCCCAACAACTCCAAAAACGCCTGCATGTTTCTGTTTTCAGTCCAACGAACATAGGCGTAAGGATAATCATGCGCGTTCAGTTCATATTCAGGATCATATCGTCCGGGCCCATAGGAACAGGAAATGAGAAAGTCTTGTTCCTTTTCGTAAAAAGGAGATCGCTGCAGATCCATGCCCACAGCCCCCACCACAACCACTTTTCCCTTCTTGCGGGTGATGTCGAATGAAAGCCGAGTGGGGTCGCTACTCGATGTCGAGGCGGTGATGAGAGTGGCGTCCACCCCCAGCCCCTCCGTTATATGATCAATACTGGTTTTGAGTTGCTCTGGATCCGATGCTCCCGCCAAAAGTCCGTTTTTCATGGCGAGACCCACGCGAGATTTATCCAAATCGTACCCCACCACACGGCATCCGGCAGCGGTTAAGAGTTGCACCGTGATCTGCCCAATGAGCCCAAGCCCCACCACACAAACCGTTTCTCCCAATCGCACGTCCGCCCGGCGAACCCCTTGAAGCGCAATGGCGCCAATGGTCACAAATGACGCATGCGCGTCCGACACGCTTCCAGGAATTTTTACCACCAAGGTGGAAGGGACTGAAACCACTTCCGCATGGTTGGCCAACCCCGCCCCAGCGCAAGCCACCCGATCCCCCACCTGAAACCCCTGAACCTGGGAGCCCATGGCCAAAACTCGTCCTGAACAGGAATACCCCAACGCTTTCCATTCGTCCAGTTTGTGATTGACCAACGCCAATGTTTTTTTAAGACCTCTCACCCGAATGGAGTTCAGCACCTTCGACACTTCTTGGGGGCGTTCCTTGGCTTTTGTCAACAAGGAGGCTCCAGAAAGGTGAACGCTGGCCATTTCGGTTCCCGTGCTGATCAGGGAATGGGACACTTCAATGAGCAAATTGTGAGAACTCAAAGCCGGGGCAGGAACATCCTGGACGGCCACACGCCCTTTTCGAAGCAGCAGTTGTTTCATAGCGCGGATTCTCGGCAACCAAATTGAACGTCGCCCCGGCACGCTTCTTGGCCGGGGCCCAGGTTTTGTTTTTTTAAACCATAATGGAATAAATTCTGAAGATACAACACCTGGGCCCCGGCCAAACCACATGCCGGGGCGACGAAGGTCATATGTTTTCTTTGCAAATTAACA
Source organism: Elusimicrobiota bacterium (assembly GCA_022072025.1). NCBI lineage: Bacteria > Pseudomonadati > Elusimicrobiota > Elusimicrobiota bacterium. The sequence goes on along the minus strand of JAJVIP010000002.1, from coordinate 451,646 downwards.
AGAAATTGCGAATTCATCATATAGGGAAATGACCAATGGGGTCGTTGGTGAGGTTTTCATTCTATCGGTCGTGGATTTCAGACAATGAAGCTCGAGAATGACGACCAGATCCCAAGACATGAAAATCAAATCCGGCCGGAAGCCAACGTTCACTCTTGAGAAAATTATGAGTATCCAAAATCACGCGAGTTGCCATTAGCCCCCCAATTTCCTGGGGATCTAAGAAGCGATACTCTTCATGGGGCGTCAAGAGAAGAGCCAAATCCGAATCCTTAAATACCTCTTGAATGCCATCGGTTTTGAACTCTTTTGATTTGACATGTGGTTCATAAATCGCAAGCGTGGCTTGAGGGATTTGTTTTTTAAGCAAACGAACCACGGTCACCGCGGGTGATTCCCGATCGTCATCGACATTTCCTTTATAGGCCAATCCCAGGATGGCAATTTTTGGATTGGTTTTCCCCTTCAGGATATCCTTAACCAATCCAGCAACGTAATGGGGCATCTTGTCATTGATCGTTCGAGACAGATGGATCAAATTGGCATCATTCGGGAATTTCTCAACAAGAAACCAAGGATCAACACTGATGCAATGACCTCCCACGCCGGGACCGGGCTTGTGAACATTGACACGCGGATGTCGGTTGGCAATCCGAATAACCTCCCAGACATTAATCCCCAGTTTCTCGCAAATAAGCGCCACCTCATTGGCCAAGGCAATATTCACGTCACGAAAAGTGTTTTCAAGAAGTTTAACCATCTCCGCAACCGTGGGTTCAGTCAGGAAAATTTCCCCGGAAACAAATGTTTTATAAAGCCTTTTGGTGAATTCTCCCCATGTTTGATCAATGGCGCCAATCACTCGGTCATTTCCAATTAATTCTTGTAAGGCGTGGCCAGGAATAACACGCTCGGGACAATAGGCAACACCGATGTCTCTGCCAGGTTTGAAACCACATTTTTCGATAAGGGGAACGATCAAATCCCGTGTGGTTCCAGCGGGAGAGGTGGATTCCAGAATGATCAGGTTTCCTTTTCTAAGGAAAGGAAGGATTGATTCGGTGGCCTGTTGAACATACGACATATCCGCGGTTGGAATATCGTTTTCTTTGTGATGATAAGGGGTCGGAACAGCAATGATAAATACATCTGACTCGGCAGGTTTTAAGTGAACGGAAAGATTTCCAGACTGTATCGCCGCATTGACCACGGTGGCCAAGCCAGGCTCTTCAATATGAATGCGCCCTTGCTTTAAGGTCTCAATAACATGCGGATTGATATCCACCCCATGAACTTTCATGCCTTGCGAGGCAAACATGGACGCGGTGGGAAGACCAATATATCCCAATCCGATCACGCAAATATTTTTAACGGGGGTTCCAGCGGAGTTCAAAGTGTGCCTGCCATGTTCATCATGAGCCCAAATCTAGCAAAGAGAGGGGAACTGGCCAACCGCCATATAAACAACTCCTCCACACCCAGTATCCATCACTCGGCGAAATTTGAACCCATGGCATCTCTGCTCCATTTTTAGAAAGGCCCCATAAGTCCCAAGTTGCGGGGACCCTTTGTACCGAAAAAATCGTCAACAATTAAAATTGTCTCTTCTTGCAGAGTCTTCTCTACAAACTCAAACACCAATTCCGCCGCTGAAAAGGTAGCACAATCAACGAACACAACAGCGGATTTCTCAATTGAATATTCCATTAAAAACACCGAACTCCATATAATCTCCCTCCAATCCCTCCAACGAAGTCAGAAAAAAAGTCCGCTTTAAGAGCAAAATATTTTCCGATGTTGTGGTCAGCCACCCCCGGAAACCACGCGATAAACTTGGCCAAGATATTTTGCAGGAAAAATGCCTGTGAAAGCGCTTTAAACATCAGAGATCCTCCCACTGACGGGGATATTTGGTGCATACGGCGTGAGCCAATCGTTTTAATGATCTAAATTTTTTAATCAACACAATTGATTTCATTTGAAGTTCAGGTGAAACCAGGCAAATCTTAAACTTATTCCTGATTTTTTTCACAAGACGCGCGGAGAGCGGCTGGCCATCGAAACAATCCACCCAAACCCACGCAACCTTCCCCACAAATGGGCGCAAAGATTCAATCGCCTCATACCGAGACAAACGAATGGCAAAATGTTTATTTCTTTTTTTAATGGCCCATCTAACAAGTGTCGGAAGCTGGGTGTCCAAAAACACATAGTTACCAATTCCATATTTTTTCATCAGTGCAACAACTTTGGTCTCCAACCCATCTTCCTTTGTGTTGAGAAACAGGGGTCCTGAAATTCCTTTTTTTTTGAAGGACTTCAACCACACTTCAAAATCAACTCCGCGGCGCCAAGGGTCGTGGCTGAGATGAATCCGTTCTTTTCTCTTCACATCCGATCTTAAATCGATTTCAACTCCCCATCTGGAATCCACCATTTTCAATTCGCGAAGCGTGTTCACGCGATGTTTAATGAGCGTGTTCATTGATGCATACTCTGCAACAAAGTAAGTGTGATCAATTGATTAATGCCCTGAATTCCTTCCAACCATGTCGGTTCCCGTCGTCCCCGCGTAAGTTGGCGAAGATTGGGAAAAAGATGCCGCGCGACCCGTTCAATTTCGGCGCTAGAAAGGGTTCCTTGAACATCCAAAATCAACCGATCAATATCCTCCGGTTGATTAACAATCGATACCGTACAAGAACCCGTATTCTTGAGGGCTTGACTTAACTCGAAGATAGGAGAGTGGTTCCATAACGTGTGACGAACCCCCAGAGGAACGGGTTTCTGGGTCATTGGATCTAATTTCGATAAATCTTCAAGTGGATACACTTCAACGATCCAATCGGCGTGTTGTTTCTGAGGATCAATATGGTTTTTAGCGTCCTCTTTCCTTTTCCTCTCCGCCTCAAGAACAGACTCCAGAGTATGCCCCCTTTCTTTCACATCTCTTTGGATTTTCCAATACATACGCAGGGATTCATCAGGAAACATAAAAACTTTTAAATCGAAACTTTCCCGCATATTTTTCAAATAAAGGGTATGAAGACCTTGAATGATAACGGTTTTATTGGGGCGAATTTCACGGGGAGATGTAAATTCGCCCGTTTGGTGGTCATACTTGGGATGAAAAATAAACCGCCCTCGAATTAATTCTTTCATGTGGTGAGCCAAAACCGGCAACTGATTGGCTTTGGGGTTCAAATGAGTATAGAAATTCCATTTTTCGGTTCCGCGAACCCATCGATGATAATCATCCCCCTCCAAGAGAACGGTATTGGAAGGTCCAAACAATTTTTCCAACTGGAGACTGAAAGTGTTCTTTCCGGCGCCGGAGTCCCCCGATACTCCAATGAGAATGGGTTTCATGCGCCCCAAAACAGGCATTTCGTTTCGAAGAACGACAGACCACAAATCAACCAGGGTCCCCAAAAGAGCTGTTTGAAGAAGAGTCAGTCCAACGCCCCAAAATGTTGGGAACAATCCCAATCCATAGGAGCTGATCACGCAAAAATACAGGAAATACAGACCCAGGAGAGTCCCGAACAAAATCGGTTGGTTTGTAAAGTAAGTGGAATAGTACAAAGCCAAAAACGGAACAACCCAAAAATACCAACCCGGCGCGGGATCAACCACAAACAACAACAATCCAAACACCAATCCCACCGAATAGACAAGTCCTCTCCCCGATATTTTGGTGCTCAGCGCCAAACGACCGAGAGTCAGCGCCACCAAGGCCACGCCAAAATAAAATACGTTTGTTTCACCAACAGGTGTTCTTAAACTAAAAAATTGCATCGCCTGAGGGGATCCAACCGTCACATACCCCACCGTTTTCGCCAAAAGGACCGGCAAAAAACCCAACACGGAAATTCCCAACCAAACGATCAACCACCCTCCCATTTTCTGAATTGCTTGTTTGAGAAACTCATTGTTCCATACATAGGCCATCATCAAAGGAATAACAATCACCACATGAAATTTGCTGAGCGTCGCCAGGGCCATCATGATTGCCGAAAAAACGTGCCTGTTTTCAATGAGCAATTGAACAGACATAAAACAAAACAGGATGGACAGGATGTCCAACTGACCATGGATGTAATTAATGAAAAAGAGAACAGGATTTAGCCAATAAAATAAGAGAAGCAGACGAATACTTTTCGGGCTGAACCTGACCAAGGCTTGGAGAAAAACGATATCAGCGATCAACAAAGGAAACTTCATGAGAAAGAGACTTAGCGAACTTTGCCCAATAGCCAAAGATCCAAGCAGTTTGTAACCAATAAATTTTGGAATGAATAAAACGATAAAGGCAGCCGATCCATACGGAAAATAGTGTGGCAGGGATCGCGCCCACGGATTTGAAAAAGGATGAATCAAAGCATTGTCAATGAAAGGGATAAACAATTCCCGCATATATTCAGATCCCCAAAAGGGCATGCAAATCACCTTCAAGGTTAAACCAAACCAAAACACGCGAGATTTAAAAATTTCTTTCATAGCCCGGTTCCGCCACTACCCAACAAGGAATCAAGCATGGCCGTCGTCCCGGCCCATTTTTTAAAGGATGGGTTCGCCAAGAAGAGCATAAGCCGGGACCCAGCCTCTCCCGAGGAGGAGGTGTGTACATCACACCTTCTGCCGGAACAACTGGACCCCGGCTTATACACTTGCCAACAATCACCCCACTTAAATGCTGGGCCGGGGCGACGGCGTACTTCAAACATTTCTTCGTAAAAAAACAAGATCCCACGATTCCATTTCACAATCGTCCCTCCTGAAGGGCCAATCTGAACATAAATTGAACCATGCCGATCATCGTTTTATATCGACCCAAAAAGGTGGATGACCAATGAGAAAGCCCATGCTTTCTCTTTGGAAATTGAACAGGGATGGATTTATAAGAAAAACCATTTTTTTGGGCCTGAAACAGAACATACAAATCAAAAGCGAAGGTCTGGGGAGGATTTTTTAATGAATTCAATAATTCCCGATGAAAAACCTTGGGTTGCGCGTTCACTTCTTTCGTCTTGAGCCCCAAAATCAAATACCCCAAAAATTCAAAGGCGCGGCTCACCCATACATCTTTTCTATCTCGCCCCAACCGCTCGCCTTTTATTAACAGTTTATTATCGGCTGCTTTGGTTAAGAAATCATAGGCATTAAAAGCGTCCTTGGGATCGCACTGTTCATCGGCATGCGACCACCCCACAAGGGGAGCGCATGTGGCCTCGAGCCCTCTCATCAGCCCATGTCCGTAACCTTGATTCCTTTGCACTGTGACCACACGAAACCATTCCCCCACATTGGACTCTTGAAGTTTGGCAAGAACCTCCTGAGAATTATCGGTACTCCCATTGTCAACCAGGATCAGCTTAAACCGGTCAGGTGAAAATGAAAAACTTTGAGCAGCGGCGACTGTTCGACGAATGACTCTTTCAAGAGAAAGCGCCTCATTATAGGCCGGCAAAACCAATTCAAATTCAATCATGCAGATGGTGTCCGGAATATATTTCTTGCCAATAACGCGCTTCCTTCATGGCTTGCGGGTCCCCCCAACAGATGAACCCATCAACAGGAACAATTCTCACGCGACCACCGCTTTGCTCGATGAGGTCAAACACCGCATCGAGATAATACTCACCATTAAAAGGTTGTCCCTTCTCAATCAATCTGCGAATCGAGGCGCGCATGAAATCGACGCTTTTAAACCAAAATGTCCCCAACAACAAATGATCCCGCGTTGGCGCGTCCGACACTGGTTTTTTAAGCGACACATATTTCAAACGAGGGAATTTTTCTTTTGAACTCTCAATCGCCACATAAGAATAGGAGTGAGGGGTTCTGCGGGTTCCAGGATATCCTTGTACCGTAAAAATCGCGGCGTCACATTGGGGATTTCCATGAAATGTTTTCCAAACCTTGGGAGAAAGAACAATGGCGTGATCACAGGCGGAAACAACAACTTCTTTAGAAGGATCCAGCGCGTTCGCCCCCTCCTGGACAGTCAAAGCTTGGCCAGCAGGAGTTTTTTGGAGAGAGACAACCCGACAGGCCGTGGACGTCATGAATTCTTTCATTTCATTGGTGGTAACCACCACACAATCGAGCGCATCCGGAAGGGAATCCAGCGCATTCTCATAAAGAGGTTTACCGTTGAGTGGGATGAAAGGTTTGGGCGTATGAGTGACGGCGGAAAACCGAGCCCCCAAACCTGCCATCGGCATCAATACTTGGGCCACGTGATTTTTAGCAATTTGATTCTTGACCCAATTTTTAAATGTTTTTTCCCAATATTCAAAATCCCAAACATCTTCCGGAGTTCCCCACTGGAAAAAGGCTTCAATTTCAAATATCCGGACATCCGCATTTTTTTTCCACTGTAGAAGAGCTTCCATCGTCAAACTGGTATAGGACTCGCCACCCAACAGGAGGTCTTTCTTTATTTGATACCTCAACGACCGCTTAAGATCTGCAGCCGATTTAAAATAATACGCTCCGCATGACGTGTATTCATTTTCTCGGTTGTCCGTGAATGATCCTTTTTCTTTGATTTGAACGACTTGTTCTCCCACCATTCGGGAAGTGGCATAGGCCGCTGGGTTCAACAGATGCGCATGAAACCCGCGGTACGAAAGCACACAGCCATCGCATTGAGAGTTAAACACGAAACGCTGAAATTGTTGGGAATCCCAAACCATTCCATAGTCGCAATAGCTCACCAGCACCGGGGCATGAGGGGGCACCGCCTCCAATCCTTTCTTCAAAGCGAAACCTGGCCCCTTTTTATGAGGTGGCACAAACAATATTTTCCCCTGAGGCCGCAATTCTTTAAGGAGTTTTGGAAGCGTTGATTTTTTTTGCTCTGTGGAAAGAACAAAAACAGCCGGCCATTCTGTGGGGAATTGACTCAAGACCCGTTTAATCATGGGGTGTCCTGAAATAGGGACCAAGGGTTTTGTCATGGAATATCCCCCCTGAACAAATCGAACACCTTGGCCGGACATGGGAATAATTAAATGGATGCCATCCTTCTTCATTTCTGTGTTGAAACCCGGTGTTTTTCGGTGGGAAGTCCCTGAATTTTACTGATCATATCACCCGGCAATTCTGAAAGTTGAGAATTGATTGAGTAAAGAATTTGAGTGGCCAGCCAAATTTCCCCAAGGCCAGGGTTCGTAACCCAAGCGTCTTTTTTCAAAAGAAATTCCTGATCCTTTTGTTTTTCAAGCAATGGCTCAATTTTTTGAGCGAAAACGGCCATATCAGGAAAATAATATTTCATCGGAATGGCTTTCAGCGCCCATTTTTCGCGCCACAAGACTTCGGAATTAATATTTTTCATCCCCTCACTCAACTTGTCGTATTTCCAATCAACACAAAACCGATCTTCAATTGATTCCCATCGGTCGAGACAAGACTCGTCGTTCCCCTGCAATATCACTCCGTGATTTTTCAGAACAAATAAAGTGGCGGAATTATGTTTTTGGACTTCAAACGTAAGTTCAAGACCCGGTGAGCAGAGTCCAATTATTTGATGGGCTTCCTCCCAATGTCGGGTGAGCCACTGTTCAACTTTTTTAGGGTTTTTCGAGTGCTCCCATCCCATCAATATTGCAACCAAAGAATGAAAATGAAGCACCCATTGTTTTGGCAAAACGGCGTGAAAGCCGGTCTCCATGGAGGGACGAATATTCCTTTGATGAGAAAGATTCGAAGATTGAAGGGCATGGGCGTATAAACTTTCATCCATGTTTTTTTTGGCCTGCCCCAATCGGTCAAGGAATTTTTCAATATCCACCTCTGCGAAATGGGCCAGATCCTGCATATCGCTCATGCGGGCCCCCGATGGTTTAATGATCAAAACTCCATTTCCTGATTTAAATGAAGAATTACCTCCAGCCCCTTGGACCCAACCCGGAGAGCGACCGCCAATTCTCTGCGTGACATGGACCAGATTTTCCAGGGCTTTCATTTAAGAAAACTCTCTAAATCGTCTAAGTTTGAAAGGATTGAAATTTTATTTTTCATGTGATGAGATAAATAATCTTGGGAGAACTCACGGGTCAAAACCGCTTTCATTTTTAATCGGAGTGCGGGGAGAATATCATCCTTCATATTATCCCCGACCATGAGAATATGCTGGAACGGAATTTTTAACACCTCGCTGGCCTTTTGAAACATGGCCACATGGGGTTTTTCATGGCCGACACTCTCGGAGGTAATCAGCGTTTTGAAATAGGACGCCTGCGGGTCGATCGCTTTCATTTTTATAAGCTGGGTGCGCGTGTTTTCATTGGATAAAACCACCAGCGGAATACGACGTGAAAGTCTTTTCATCAACGCATCCCGCCTAAGGGCCAGCCATTGCCGTTTAATTTCCATGGAAAGAGCCTTTTCATAATGCTCCATCATTTTCAGCAATCTATCAGGGGTGTAATGATTTCTTATATCGAGGATTTCTTTAAAGTAAAGCAACCGGTTTCTAGCGCACACATGCCGCGCGCCCAATTTTTTCTTGACGTTGTTTCTGGCCTGAACATACACGGCATCTGTCTCTTTTAATCCGATCCTTTTTAACGCCACTTGATAGGCAAGGCCTGAATGAACCAAGGTATCATCCAAATCGAAGGCGATGGCCAAAACAGTCAACGAATTATCCTTTTAGGACTCAGAGGCAATTCGATAAGCATTGGCCATGGCCGTCAATGTCACCGTAGAAGGAGGAATATCAGTAAACACGCTGGCGTCCACAATATGAACCGATTTATATCTTGGCAAACGGCCCAACAAATCAGTTTCGTATTCTCCAGGATGAGTCTTCATTGGAAAAATTCCACCGATATGGGCGCCAATGCCTCCATGAGAAATCCGCAACATGGGAATCACGGGGATTGATTTCATTGCCCATGTGTTTTTTAAAATGCGGAAAACGATAACTCCAAGTTTTTTTAAAGTTTTGGGATTTTTTAAAGAATGTACAGAGATCTTCCCGGTGGAGGGATCCAATCGGACTCTCAATACGGGTGAATAGTATGAACTTAAATAACCTTGGGAAATCAACAATCTGGAAAGCAATTTATCCACAAAGAATTTTTCGGTCAACTTGAAAAATAAACCGAATTTCTCCCTTAAAAATTTTAAAAACATGTCGTTGAATGAATAAATTTGAAGATGGCAATTCCCCCGAGGCGAATTTTGATCCAAAAGTTCCAGAAAAACCTGGGAAAGCGTAAACAGTTTTTCTTTTAATATTTCGGGGACTCCTTTGAATCTTAAGAAAGGCAACACAAAGTGCTGACTTGTTTTGACAAGGAATTCCCTCTCGTAATCACCTATAGAAGTTAAAATAATTTTCGCCGTGTTCAACACACCACAGGCCAAAAACACCTTATCTCCATGAAATTCCTTCACTCCCGGACCATCCAATTCTCTAGCTGATATCAGAATTTTTCCTTCTCGTTCTGACACCTTTTCAACAATCACCCCAGAGAGGTAAGTGAAATTTCCGTTTTTTTTAAGTTCATCTACCGTATCAGTGGAATTGTAAATGAGAGAATAGGGACATCCATAAAGACAAAGGCCACACTTTACACAACCATTCTTTGTTTCACTTTTATTGAATTGAACCGCCAATCGTGCCTTTCCAAAATACAGATGGGTCTTTCTCAAATACTCCCTGCTCTTCATTAAATCATCTAAAAAGGTTTCTGCCTGCTTGGAGAGCGGGATATTCTGAAGCCCCTGATCATGAAGCGGAAAAAAAGTTTCAAGATCATCATGACACCCCGCTACAGGAATCAACTTTTGAACCTCTTTGTAATAGGGCTCCAATTCTTGGGCGGTTAATGGCCATTCCAATAAATCTGAATCGGAATAAGGAAGAATGGCCCCTCCCCAAACATTACTCAACCCGCCCTTGGCCAAAGAAGAATAATTTCGTGGGCCCTCCGATGAAACCAAAATATGGCGATCGATTCCTCGGATATGAAAATCGGAGCCGAAGACAAATTTTATGGGCACCCCAGAAGCATCGGGCTTATTTTTACTCTTCATATCAGAGATGAAACCTTCGTCCCAATCTTCTGTGGGACGATGCGTCATTTGGCGGATCTTCTCTTTTTTCTCAGGTTCCAAATCATAACCGGCATCGATCATGGTGACAGGAAGGTTACGTTTAAGCAATGCAGCCGCGGCAGAAACACCGGACGGGCCAGACCCAATAACGAAGTTCATATCTGGTGATTAGAAAAATACTCTTGGATTTTCTTAATATTTTCTTGGACTTCGGTTTCTGTGTACCGGGGATAGGTGGGCAGGTAGAGAAGTTCTCTTGCGGTTGAGTCAGCGTGGGGACAGGAGCGTTTAAATTCCTTAAAAATTTCAAGAGAAGCTGTGTTGTGGTAATGGCTGAGAACCAAATCCCTGTTGTGTTGCAACAAATATCGCATGAGCGCGTGTCGATCAGGGGCCCTAAAGGCGTAGTACGTGTATATATGACTGCCGTCAACTCGTTTGGGTGGAATGGTTAAAGATGGGATTTTTGAAAGCCCTTCATGATAGGCAGAAGCCTTTTTTATCCGAGAACGATTGTACCTTTCCACATCTTTCAATTGGGAAAGAATCAGACGGGCTTGCGTCTGAGACATACGCACCAAATATTCCAGAGGAATCGTGTTTTTCCTTACAGGAACCCGATCCACCGTCACGAATCCATTCAACGTATCAATATTGTGCAAAAAGCCATATCGAAACAACCAATAAGTAAAAATCGGAAAAAATGGAGCCGCTGTTGATATATCTGTCACGACAGCGTGCAACACTTTCTTTAAATAGATTTTGAGTGGTAGCGGAGGAAAGGATTTAATTTTTTCCCGGATTTCCCGTCCCAATTGATCATCATCTGTGACGACCATTCCCCCCAAAAAAGCGTTAACCACTTTATACATTCCAAAACTGAATATTCCTACTTTGCCAAAAGTCCCCACCCACTGACCTTCCACAGTGGTCGAGAAAGCCTGAGCGGCGTCTTCAACCAAAGGAACATTGCGATCCCGGCAAATATCTCTAATCTTTTTAATATCACACGCCAGCCCATGCAAATGCGTGACGAATACAGCGCCCGTATGTGAATCAATCAATTTCTCAATTTCTTTTGCGTCAATATTGCAGGTGTTGGGTTCGACATCGGCAAAAACGGGGACACCACCAGCACAGATCACCATATTGATGACATCCACAATGGTGATGGGAGAGAGGATCACTTTCTGGCCTGGTTTAATCAGGGAGGATAAACTAAGATAAATTCCTGTTCGCGCAGTGGGAGTCACAATCACATGTTTAACTTTCAGGATTTGTGAGAGCGTCGACTCCAACCGCTCAATGGCATTGCCGCGGTGAAACCGCAATAGGCCTACGTCTAATAAGAGCCGTAAATAAGTTGAAAACTTTGTATAGATTCGAAAACGAGGTTGTGGAGCTCCGAACATTATTCCTTTAATAGCATACTTGAATTTGAGGTACCAACGATTAAAATTAAACTGATTTTTCGATCATTTTCAATGGTTTGTGAAAAATAAACTTCCCCCTTTTTGGCTGATATCGCTCACGGTTCTGCTTTATGGAACCATTGGTTTTTGGGCGGCCTCCAACCCCTCCTATTCAATCCGATCTGATTCAAACGGATATTTTTCTTTGGCCAATAACATGAAAAACCACCATGTTTTTTCCAGCGATGAAAATCCCCCCTTCACTCCCGAACTCTTCAGACTCCCGGGGTACCCAATTTTCCTGATGTTGATCAATTCAACAGAACCCGTCCAATTTCAGAAGGCCATTGCGGTACAAGGTTTGATCGGTGTTATATTGCTTTTCCTTGGGTGGCCTCTGATGCAAAAAATCGGCGGAAAAAAAGGAGCCACCCTTGGCGCCATCATTCTTGTCTGGGATCTCACCACGCTTCTCCACTCCCCTGTTATTTTGTCTGAATTATGGCTTCAATTATTGCTGACAGCTGGTATTGTTTCTACATCCGTTTGGATGGCCAATAAATCCCGGCTTGCCCTCATTCTAGCGGGTGTATTTTGGGCGCTAGCGGGTTTGACCAAACCGATCGCACTATTTATTCCGATTGTTATTTTCATCTTCAACCTATCGAACATTAAACAATCTCTCTTCTTTCTGCTGTTTTCCATGTCCCTTCCTCTTTCCTGGGCCATTCGCAACTCAAGTCATGTGGGGCAGGCAGTCTACACCACACAAGGCGGGTATGCGTTGCTCCTCTATCCAGCGGCCAATGCTTACGCCATGTCTCATAAAATTGACATTAAAACAGCCACACAAATATTAACGGATCAAATAAAGGAGAAAAACCCCAATTTAATTAAAGGTTCCCTGCAAGAAGGGAAAGCCTACGAAAAGGAAGCCAAAGAGATTATGCGCCAATATCCAATCTTTACGATGCGGTATTGTTTGGCCGGAGCGGCGCGAATTCTTGGCGGAACGGGAGTTGAAATGATCCTGGAACTTTTTGGATGGGATCCCTCCGATTCCAAAAATCAAAAAGCGGATGAAAAACTATCAGGCCAAGGGACTTTTCAACTACTGAAAAATTTCCCTTTGCTCATTCCTTTTCAGGTTGGGTATATGTTTTTTCTTCTCGCCTCTTATTTTTTCTTTATCAAAGGAGTGATTCGACTATTTTTGGAGGGGATGAAAAGGTTTGCGCTCATCGCGTTTTTTTCAGTTGGCATCCTTCTGGCCATCGCCAGTCATCAAGGCTATTATAGATTCAGAATCCCTTTAATTCCCTTTATCGCTTTTGCGGCATCAGCCTCTTGGTACAAAAAGAAAAATTCTGCCCATTCATCACACAATTTCCAACAACAATAAATCCGCGATTACGATAGAAAGTCAATGCCGGATTGGCTGGATCCGTCAGTGTCTTCACAAAATATCCACCTATCCCCTTTTCCTTCAAGAAATCCTCGACATGATTGAGCAAACTCGTCCCAACCCCTGTGCCCTGCTTTTCCTTCAAGGTGAACAACTGGACCACCTCCGGCAGGTCATGAATCGCAGGAAGTTCTTTCGTTTCATGCAGGGCACTGGAAATAATTTTTAAAAGGGGAGTAATGGAGGAAAGGGCTGACGAATAAAAATTGAAATTAACCAGATTATCAACCACCAGACGTTTCATTAAGTTATGGGGTTGAAGAGATAACACAGCCACTCCATCAAGCGATTGTTCACCAGCCACAAATAACGTTTCATATGGTGAGGCAAGAACAGAGCGGTAGTATATCTCCACCATTTTCTTCCCCATTAAACTCAAACTGGAATCCGGCAGGGCCTCAATATGCGAATGAACGATTTTTGAAAAATAAATATCAGAGGGAAAGTGGTTTAGACTTACAACATTGGTCATTTTAGCTCCCATGAGTTTTCACATAAAATCGACGAAGAGCATTCATACTCTGGAATATATTTCCTTGCAGCATAATGTAGGACCGACTTAAAAGACGCCCCCAAACCTTACTTATCCCTATCAATTTAAAATATAAGACATCCAGCAGTTTTAACGAAGGAAACTCACGCACAAACATTTCCAACTCATGTGATGACAACCGTAGGATGGTGCCTTGGCGCACCATCCCCAACAGCTCCCTCCGTTTCCACAACCGAATATATTCTGAGGAAAAATAGGCGGCGTATTCATTTTTCATCAATTCACATATGCGATTAATGAGGTGAATCATTTTGGGGATTTGATTGGAAGTTTGACTGGAGTAGCCCTTTTCAAGTCGACGCCAATCCACCAATCGCTCAGGAATGAAACAGGCTCCATGTTTAAGAGCCAGAAGATCTCCGCAAAAAGCGTCATTGTAAGATTCCAAATGGAGAGGAAAGTATCCAATTCCTTTCAAAATTGAGGTTCGATAAATCGCTGAATTTCCCATTATCCAGGAGCCATAACGCCACAGTTTGACAAGAGATTCCTTTGGGCTGATGCAAGACGGTTTAGACTTGACTATAATTGATGAAAACAGCCCCAAGTCATTTCCATCTTCATCTATTAATCCCGATAAAGATGAACAATAACCAGCCGCTGGACATTGGGACAACAACGCGATCGATTTTTCATATAGCCCGGGAAGAACCTTGTCGTCGGCTCCAGCACAGTGAACGAACTCTCCTTTCACCTCTTTCAAACCTTTATTCAAAGAAGCGACAACTCCCATATTTTTTTCGTTTTTCAGCAATCGGATTTTTGAATATTTTTTAGAGTATTCCGTGATCACGTCTATGCTACGGTCTGTCGAAGCGTCGTCGACCACAATCACTTCATCCGGCAAAAGACTTTGGCTAAAAATAGCATCTAGCGCTTTTGGTAAAAACTTGGAGTGATTATAATTGGGCATGACCACCGACAGCATGCTCAAATTTCCTGGTGCCATTTTTTTCGACTATTTTCCCAAACATAAAATACAGAAGGAAAAATAAAAAGCGCCACAACTCCCAAGTAGGCGCCACCAGCCCCCACCATTCCATAGGCCCGACCAAAAAACCAAACGGCAAATCCAATAGCAAGGGAAGAAATCAGACTGATCATCAGCAAAGGTTCTTTCCTATGGGCTCTTAAATAAACCGATTGACATTGAGGGAAATGATAAAAAAGGGCTGTTAAAAGAAAAAGTGAAAGTGGCAATGGCGCCATAAACCGCTCAGACAATGTCCCTCCCCAAGATTGAAAAGCCTTCACAATTCCCCAAGCTGCGAGGCATAAGAAAATCAAAATAAAAAACGAAATAAATGTAATTCGAAAAAACAACCGGTCCAACTCCTCATATTTCTTCTGCGCAATTTTTTCTCCGAAAGCGGGAATCGAGGTTTGGATCCAGGTGAGAGCGATGGTTTGGGCCGCTCCCATAATTTGCCATCCCATGCCCATTTGACCGGCCACCTTGGCGCCGTGATACCAAAACATAATCGGAGTGAAGATGGCCGTCGAAAAATAGTTAACCACCCCTCCCAAAGCCAACCGCCATTGGACAGGAAAAATTTCCTCCCAGTAATGAACTTGAATGGTCGATCTCATTTCAAACAAATCCCTGAAAAAGGGAGAGTATTTCCGGCGCAATAAAAATATTTGAGTTAAACAATTAAGGGCAAACATAATACTCACAGACCACAAATGAAAACCGGAAATAAGCCCTGCCCAAAAACCAAGGGCCCCGATCATTGAGGCCCTCATCCGGATTTGGGCCATGGAAGCAATTTGATTGCACCCTTCCAGGACCGATTGAAAAGGCAATAAAAACAACTGCACCCCCGCCAGAACCACAACCAAACACCAAGGCCCTTTCCAGAAAATATGGGGATCGGATTTTTGTGCCAGGAAAATATAACCGCCGATACCAACCAGGAGAGAAAACAGCATGGCAATGGTCAAATACCAACGGGTCCCAAACCGAACCAAGTGTGACAATCGCGCCATGGCGTCTTCCTTCCCAACAATCCGACCTGACTCGTCCAAATGCAAGTGACTCCATTCATGACTCGAAAAATTAATCAATATACTTGAGAAAGAAAGTTCGAGAAATGTTTGGAGGGCCAACAAACTCAAGAAGGTGTAGTAATACCCCTGCACCTCAGCTGAGAGGAAAACTGTGATAAAAACCAGTGAAACGGGAACAGAGGCGAGACCCCATATTTTGGCCATCAGGGAATAAAAAACAGCTTCATTTACTCCAAGAAATTTCAGCCAAGGCTGAAAATTTTTAATCATGCGGTTTTAATTCACGTCACTACTTTAAAAGATGGCAAGGGAAGAATAAAACGCCCTCCCTTTTTCAAGAAATCCCGATGCTTGGCGAGAATGGGCTTTTCATACCTCCATGCCAAAAGAAGGATATCATCGGTTTTTCTCCGTTCAATTTCCGAAGGAGAGACCACTGGGATATGAAACCCAGGACTGTATAAATTGTGTCGTTGAATATTATCGTCATAGATACAGGACAATTTATCTCCCAGATCAAAATGATAAATCAATGTGGTGGAAGTGGCAGAAGCTCCAAAACCAGCGATTTTCTTCCCGGATTTAATTCGTTCATCTAGATAATCCAATAATTGAATTTTGGCGTGATCAATTTTCTTATTAAAAGCCTGATAGGCTGAAATTTTATCCAAACCGTAAGAATCCTCCGCTTTGATTAATGTTTCGACGATGGGAGAAATATTCTTTCCCCCCCCCTTCAGTTGAGCCATACATCGCAGGGAGCCCCCCTTGGTTGGCACGCGAACGACATCAATGAGTTCCAGGCCATGGGCTGCCAAAAACTTTTTTAAGGGTTTAACGGAATGGTGACAGAGATGCTCATGATAGATGTAATCAAACACCATGCCTTCCATAAGGTCCATCAGATAGGAAACTTCAAATACGAACACACCCTCCGGTGACAACAAATTTTTAATTCCGTCGGTCATATCCCCCAATTGATCCGAGTGGGCATAGACATTGTTCGCTGTGATCAAGTCGAAAGATCCTTCAGAGGAACGAATTTTTTCGGACAATTGCGATGAAAAAAATTCCGGAATGGTACGGACACCTGAATCCGTGGCCTTTCGAGCGATATCCCGGGCGGGATCTGCCCCCAAAACGCGCAACCCTTTTTCTTTAAAAAACCGCAAAAGAGTTCCATCATTACTTCCGATATCCAACACGCGATTTCCGGGTTTTAATTGCGCCCATTTCATGACATCGTCCGCGTATTGTTTAAAGTGCTGATCAAGATTCAACGAACTCGCTGAAACATAGATGTAATCCTCAAACAAAATATGAGGCGGAATCACATCCAACAATTGAGCGTGTCCGCAATCTGCGCACAAATACAAATCCAAAGGATAAAGGGGTTGTGGAACGGTGGTTTTTTCCTTCGGAATATACGCGTCTGCGATGGCCGTCGGTTTTAATTTTAAAGCCAGCACCACATTTTTGGATCGACACAAACGGCAATTATCACGGTGATAAAATTGCGGGGGCACGTTAAAATCCACCCTCGGCCCATTTTTTCGCCAAACTTCCTTGGAAAACCAAAGACAGGCCACCATCAACAACAAGATTTTGCCCTGTGATAAAAGAAGATTTTGGACTCAAGAAAAAACTGATCGCGTCAACCACTTCGAACGGAGAAACCATTTTCCCCAGTGGAGTGAAAGCAGAAAATGCTTTTAATAATTTTTTATTTTTAAAATAAAATTTCTCCGCTTCCTTCTTTAAAACCATACCGGGCGTCACGCAATTGACCCGGATTTTCAGGGGAGCCAACATCACCGCATAATATCGAGCCATCTGCCGAAGCCCTGCCTTGGCCAAGTGATATCCGATGGAGCAATCAGTCACAACCAGTTGGTCGGCCATCGACCCCACCATAACAATCGAGCCTCCAGATTTTTTATTAAAAAATGGTTTTATGTTTTCGATGATTTCTTTAGTGGCTGTGAGGCTGACGTCAATTTCTCCTTTCCAGGGTTCACGTCCATCTCTGTACCGTTGAAAGAAAACACAACCATCGACTTCACCTTGGTCCTTAAATAAAAGCGGAAATATGTTTCGAATTGAACTTATGTCTGACAAATCAACAGGGTAATAATGAATATTGTTGGGGCGATTGATATGTCCAGAGGGAATTTTTCGGCCCAAAATAGACACACGGCACTTTTGGTTTTTGAATAATTCTTCCGCCATTGACTTTCCCATGCCGCTCGTTGCGCCCACAAGTAAAATATGCCGTTCATGTTTCATTTCATTTTTCCCTTATATTTTTTAGAGCATTGGATAATTTTCTTCTGAAAAGGTCGATATCGACTTTCTGGTTGTTTTCAGGCGCCCAAGATGCATAAAGAGAGGATTGATGGGGATCGTAGGGGCCTTCGGTTGTCTCATGAAAAACAACCGATTTTGAACGCAAAACCAGGGTATGGACCATGCCTTCTTCAACTCTCAAAAAGAAATTAAGGCCCGACCCCTTGGGTCCCATGGGAATCACGTTCGATATATGGCCTTTTCCCCGAAAGAAAACAACATCGAACTTTCCTTGAATCACATGATAAGACTCCGATTTGTTCCTATGAGAATGAGGACGAATGTAAGTGTTTTTATCTAGCGCGATGATCATTTCATGGACTGAATCTGAAGGACTTTTATGCGCACACAATCGGGCTCGCCCCAAGGGGCTCCTTTTCGCTTCCTTTTTTAGGAACTCAATATCCTGTTCGGCAATTAAAGCCATTTTTGAGAGAAAATAATAAACGCCAGGAGATGATTTTTTATATTTGCGATTCATTGGGTTAAGAAAACTTTCTCTCCTATTGTATCCGATGCCTTCTTCGCATAGTCCATAAATTTTTCTTCGTCATGTGAAAACTGTTTTAAATTGAGCAACCATTTGAGATTCATTTGAGCATCTTCAACCGTTCTTTTTTGGTCTATCCCCAATTGTGATCGGAATTGAGCAATTTGTCCTTCCTGACCTTCTAAGATCGATTCAAGTTCCTCAGAAATCAGACTGGCAGAGTCCCCCAGCGGAAAAAAATTCACCAACATTCGGGCCATCAGAACATGCCCACGGAAACTGGGGTGTTGTAAATCAATAAACAAATCATCCATGGATTTTTGTTGCTCGGCCCAACGGCAGAAAACAGTTTCCAAATCCACAACGGTAACCGCGGGGTCGTTTATTAATCGAATGGCTTGATTAACGCCGCTAAGGACCCGGATGGGCCACCCATCCTCGTCTTTGGCTTTTATTAACGAAGTCCAGGCCTTTTGGTAATCGCCCTTGTGAAATTCAAGCAAGCCAGACAAATAGTTCACCTGAGCATGAAAGGGTGCGAGTATTTTAGCGGATTGCAATTTTTTATAGGCCGCCTCTTTTTCATTATTTTTTATCAATTGAACCGCTGATGCGAGAAAATTAGAAAAATTCTTTCGTTGATCAATTGTCAATTGATCGTTCTGCATTGAGAACAACGGTGGCCACAAAAGATGAGAAGGCATGGTGCAAATCAAGAGTCGTTTGTTGGCTCGCGTCACCAATTCCTTAATTTCACTAATATCCTTTGAATACCTTTCTGGAATTTTTCGAATCTCTTCTTCTGGGATCACCTTCATCTCCGCCGTCACAGGTGGTTTTTTAGGTTTAAGAGAGCTTTGCGACCTGGGACTGGACCGCTTCAACCAAGCTTTGAACTGTTTTCCCAATGAGAAAAGACGGGATTTCCCTTCTAAATAATCCCGCCAGGAATAAATTCTTTTCACTTGGTTTTCAAAACGAGACCGTAGACCTGACACATAATTCAGATCAATGGGATCCACGGGATAATCGTACACTTCAAGCCTGGAATGATCAGAGGTGGGAACCCATATTTCATTGTGGCCCGCGCACACGATAAAAACATCAAAGAAAGGAATCATGGTTTTCACTATTTCGGCTTGATTCATACTGAAAGTAGCTCCCGGCTGTGAAAAATTACGCAGGTACACCTCCCGATGGGAATGTTTGAGTAATTCATATTCAATAATGTCTGAAAAAGACCGCCCGGCCCCATAGCCCCAGGCCGTGGATTCTCCAAACACCGCGATTTTTAAAAAAAGCTCCGGATTTTTCGGATAAATGATTTTTTTATCCACCACTTCCAAACGAGAGGACTTAAAAATTAAATGAGCCGCCCCCAGACATATCTCCGCGATGAAAATGAGAGCTATCGTTGATAGGCCAAGAACCAGCCCTCCCAAGCCAAAGAGTTTGACCTTATTCATATATGAATCAATTATCATTCGAAAACAATAACCCCATAATCACCTGTGTACCCGGCTTGTTTAAACAACCATTCCCATTCTCGCGGAGTGAGGAAAGCTCGACAGGTCAATTGCCAATAAAGCAAATTCATTTTTTCCCGCTCATTGCGATAAGACTCAATCGTGATATGTTTGGGTCCCCTGCCGACCCGCTCGATTTCTTTGAGCGCGTCAAACAATTCATAGTTATAAAGGTTGTGCAAAGTGTTGATACTGACAACGAAATCGAAACTGTTATCTGGAAAAGGTAGTTTTGAAGCGGAAGCCACCTGTAAATGGGGTTGTACTTCGGGTTTGGCGTTTTCTATCGCGTAACGAGATATATCGATCCCGACCACCTCCACTCCCGGGACCACCTGGGTAAATTCGTAAAGTAAAAAACCTTTTCCACAACCCACATCCAGTAGACGCTGGCCCGCCTTGAGTTTGTAATGCTTGGCCATGGCTTCCGCCACCGAACGCCAACGGCCATCATATTTGTACCCCCCATACCCAGTATGCCTTTCCCCGTCCCAATATTCTTTTCCCCATTTGAGGGCCAGTTCAGCGCAAACCGACTTATCATGTTCGGTTACACGTTTTACATAGTCGCGTTTGGTGGAGGTATGAACTTTAGTAATGAAATCGATATAAGCCATATATTCCCCTTACGCTTTGTGTTGATACGTGAGTGTTTGATTTGAAATTTCCGGCCAATATTTTTCTACCCATTCCACAACGTCAGAAAGTCCTTGTTCCAATGAAATGGTGGGTTTCCACCCCAATTGTTGACGGGCGCGAGAGGAGTCGATCACATAAGCGGCGTCTTGACCGGGGCGTTCCGCCACACTGGTTACCGCTTCATCAAATTTTTTTCCCATTCGCCGCGTGATCGTTTCAACCACCTCCCGAACCGAAACACCCTGATCAGGAGAAAGGTTGTAAATTTGGCCCAATGTACCCTTTGTCAAAATGGCCCATTCTCCTTGTGAAATATCGCGGACATGAATGTAAGACTTGACCGCGACCCCTCCCCCGTGCAATTCGATTTTTTTCCCCAATTTCAAATAAATAACGGACCGAGGAATAATCTTAAATAGTTGTTGACGCGCCCCGTACACATTTGTACCGCGCACCGTGACCAAAGGAAATCCAAATTGCTTGTGAAATGTTTTGAGCAACATATCAGCTGCGGCTTTAGAAGCCGCATAGGGGGTGCTTGGATTTAACGGAGCGTCTTCAGTCACATTTCCGACACAACTTCCATAGGCCTCCGGAGATGAAACATGCAAATATCGTTTCAAGTAACTGACGCCGCGCAGGTGATTTACCAGTTGAGCCAACGCGACTGTATTGGTTTGAAACCAATGGTCTGGATGATCCCAGCTGGGGGCCACTTCACTTTGCGCGGCAAAATTTACGATATGGGTTGGTTTTTCACGATCTAATAGTTCAAGGATATGGGGCATATCCTTGTTCATGTCCCATTGGAAATATCGATATCGAGATAAATCTTTACGTAGTTTGTATCGAAGGAACAACGGCCCTCGTTCTTGAGAGCGACTGATTCCAATGACCTCATTGTCCTTATCCTCCAACAACAAATCGACAAAATCCTGACCTGAAAACGAATTGGCCCCTAAAACGACGATCTTCAATTTTTCCCCCTCTCCAAACTTATAATTGACTCCACTTTTTCCAATTGGTTCATTTTTCGAACATCAATCTCTCGAAGAGTTTGAGCGAACCGTCGCCGATCATGTCCCACAGGTAAAAATTCGTTTAACAATATACAGGCCCATTTAACTCGGTAAACAGGAAGCAAGATTTCAGCTCTTTGAAGTGTTTCACCCGCCAAATCCGCGCAGGCGGCGATTCGTTTTGAAAAATCTGAATAATATGACATAGGCACCGGCACTTTGGGCTGGCAGAAAAAATCAACAATTGTTTTGGCTGGATCGTCCCATCCCGCATATTCAAAATCAATGAAGCGCAAAGCCCCATTGGGTTCCATCAGTGCATTGTGAAATCCAAAATCAGATGGAGAGAGAACACGTTCTGAATAAGTTAACCCGCGAGACGGATCCAAACCGAAATTGAACGCTTGTTGGAAAGCCTGAGAACAAACCTGATTCCAAAGTGGTTTTAATTCATCTTGGACCAATGAACGCGCCCTCTGGTCGATGTTTGATGGGCCGATGATTGATTCCAGGCGTGAAACGCGCCCCCCCACCAAATCAAGATGCGCCTCCAATGAAAAACAGGCTTCTGATGCCAAGGGCAACTGAGAGGCCGCCGGGTCATTTTTATAACGGTTGAGATCTTCAAAAAAAGCGATCGCCTGATCAACCATCTCAGGGTTCAAGTTTGGGCCCGTCACCGGTGCGCCCGACACATACTCATAAAACCCCCATTTCTTTTTTTCATCGAATGAGAGAGGAACCGGAACACTCTTCAGGCCATTGTGGTGGGCAAAAGAAACAAATTCAAATTCACTTTTGAGTCGGTCCCGAGAATCGCGGGGATGTTGAAAATAGGCTTTTAGAACCCGTGGACATTCTGCGTTCTCCACTTTGAATGTTTGATTGTTGGCGCCCCCTTTGAGCGGCGTTAATGATAAATGGGACGCCTGTTCCATTTCCACCAGGGACTGAATCTCAAACCATGAGGAAAAAGAGAGGTACGTGGCGTTTGTTTTATCCTTTGACCGTGGATCAAAAAGAAAACGACGAACCCCTTTTGGAAAATGAGGATCCGACAAAAACTCCGGCAAATCATCCACGAAATGCGTGCACCGAAGGGAAGCGATTCGCTCCATTTTCTTTTCTTTGGTCAACTCAAGGTACACATCCTCCTTTTTAAGTCCCACGTCGGAAAAGAAACCTTGTGATTCCAGCCAATTCATGGCGGCCTTGTGTAAATCGTGGGAAGAACCCAAAAAGGGTTGTTTGGTTTTATGACTGATGATGTTGACGGCAATATCCTGGTGAACACAGGAAGATAAGAATTCCACGACGCCTGGAAAAGGTTGCGCATCGCGTATAAGTTCACCGTATACATCGCCCTGAAGCGCCGTCCAATCCTGTTCCCGTCCCACCGCCCGTAGGTAGTCCCGCACTTCGCCTTTAGACGAACCCACCGACTCCGGTATCAATTTTTTCTCTCGAGCGGCTCGGTGAAAAAGGGTATCAAAGCAAACGATGGTGTTATCAAAGTCAACGCCGATTCTCATGTTCACATTTGAATGAGCGGGCGCAGAGCCCGACCGGACTTGAGATCCTTCAGGGCCTCATTGATTTTTTCCAGCGGATAAACCTGTTCTGTTAAGAGTTCAAGTTTGATTCTGCCAGTCGCCATCAAATAAGAAAATTTCGGGAAATCGACATCGGGTTGAGAGTCGCCTCCCCAAGTCCCCAACAACTTCTTCCCCATGTTGAGTTGTTGCGGATCAATTTCAAGCACACTTCCAAACGGAGCATTCCCCACCACGACCGTTCGCCCCCCTTGGGACCGCACCATTTGCAAAGCCGTTCGCATGACCAACACTTGACCCGTGGCTTCAATGGCGGCGTCGGCCCCCTTCGGCAAGATTTTCAATATTTCCTGAGGGATATTCACTTGATTGGCATCAAAAAAATGAGTGGCCCCCATTTTAAGGGCCGGATCTTTTTTGGAGGCGATTCGGTCCACGGCAATGATGGGATTACATCCCATATTCGCGGCCGCTGCCACCGCGCAGAGGCCAACCCCCCCCAGACCAAACACAAGGCAACTTTCTCCGGCCTTAAGTTGAGCGGCGTTCATAACCGCCCCCATCCCTGTGGGAACTGCGCAACCAAGAAGCGCCGCTTGAAGGGGAGGGATTTTTTGATTCAAACCCGTCACGCGGTTTTCACTCACGACAGAAAATCGACCAAAGGTGGTGATGGCCCCCGCATTCACTTTTCGGTTGCCCCATTGATAGATGCTGCCAGGAACATCCGCGCCACTGCCTTTGATCCAAGAAAGGATCACACGTTCGCCGGGTTTCACCTTGGATACGTTCGGCCCAATGTCTTGAACAACACCCACTCCTTCATGACCCAGACAATGGGGCAGAAATTTATCTTCTCCTCGTAATCCACCGGCCTCTAACAACTGAGTGTGACAAACTCCGCTGACTTTGATCTCGACCAACAATTGACCTGGTTTTAATACCGGAATCTCCAATTCACCAATTTCAAGCGGTTTTCCGGTTTCCACCAAAATGGCGGCAGCAGTTTTCACGTATTCCCTTTGCCTGTCAGGATTCCCACCATTTGATTTTTGAGACCCAGAACCGTGAGACCAAAAACCTCTCGGGCATGCTCCTGTTCACCGGCTTCATGGAGGAATACATCACTTGTCCCAAACCGGTGAAATTTAGCTTGAAAACGGGGTTGATCGGAAATCCATTCCGCCACCGCTCCTCCCACCCCCCCCAGGACACTGTGTTCCTCAAGCGTTACAACAAGCTTGAAGGATTTAAACACCTCTGACAGACAGGATTGGTCAAGCGGCTTGATGGTGTGGAAACTGACCACCTGAGTGGAAATGGACTCTTTCCCCAACGCATCAGATACGTCCATGGCCAAGGGCAACACATTGCCGGTGCTTAAAATACAAACATCCGATCCAGTTCGAACCCGGATAGCTTTTCCAATCACGAAATCAGGCACAGCCGTATGAACCACAGGTTCACCCTTCTTCCCTATTCGGATAAATACAGGTCCGTTGTGCTTAAGCGCGGCCCGAATGGCGCCGCGAACTTCCCAGGCATCCCCTGGAGCCAAAACAGTCATTTCAGGCAACACCCGCATCATGGCGATGTCTTCACAGGAATGGTGAGTCGCGCCCAGCGAAGCGTAACAAAGTCCCGCCCCCACCCCCACCAAAACCATGGGAACTTTGTGATAGCAAAGATCCACACGAATCTGTTCATAACACCGCGCGGTAATAAATGAATTGATGGTGTAAGCCACCGGACGAAGCCCACTCATGGCCAACCCCGCCCCCAAACCAATCATGTTGGCTTCTGCCACGCCACAATTATAAAAACGGTCGGGAAACTGAGCCTTGTATTTATCGAACATGCGGTTTCCGATGTCGCCGGAGAGCAACACGACCCGGGGATCTTTTCCCAACAGAGTGATTTCGTTCGCGAAGGCGTCTCTCATGCAAGCCCCAACTCTTTTTTGGCCTTTTCCAATTCTTCGGCATTCGGACTGCGGTAATGCCAATTGTTGTCATTTTCCATGAATGAAACACCTTTGCCTTTCACGGTGTGAGCCACAATGGCGCGGGGGCGGTTCTCGCCAGCTGGTCTTTTTTTCATCAGGGTGATTAAGGCGGAGAGATCATGTCCATCACATTCGTAAGCGTCCCAACCGAAAGCCTCCCATTTACTTTTAAAAGGATCCAAACCCATGGTTTCATTGCTGCGCCCGGTGGCTTGCCACTTGTTGTAATCAACAATGACGGTGAGGTTGTCCAACTTAAGAACCGGCGCCAAGAGGGCGGCCTCCCAAACCGAACCTTCGTTGCATTCACCGTCACTCACCGTGACAAAAACCTGATAATTCTTTTTGTTGATGTGAGCCGCCAAAGCCATTCCCAATCCAACAGGAAGTCCATGCCCGAGAGAGCCGGTCGCCAGTTCAACCCCTGGCATGGAGTGGGGAGCGGGCTGTTCCGGCAAGGGGCTGCCCGCTTTGGCGAAAGTTTTCAAAATTTCTTTTGAGAAAAAACCCCGTTCCGCCAAAACGGAATAAAGTGCCGTAGCGGCATGTCCCTTACTCAATATAAAACGGTCGCGATCTGGATCATTCGGATTTTTGGGGTCAATGTTGAGTGCCGTCCAATACGCTGAGACCAGGATATCGATACAAGACAACGCCGACCCCAAGTGAGGAGTCCCGGCTTGATGAGACAACTCAATCACCTGGCCCCGAAGCCGTCGACTTATTTTTTCGAGTTCTCCGAAATTTAGGGACACGCGATCTCCGATTATTTCAGGTCCAACGCTTGCATGGTTTTAATGTTGTAATACCTCTTGTCCGTCATGGAATTGGGAATTTTTCCTGCTTTGAACGCATTCACCAAATCTTGGATGGCGTCTTTAATGGTTTTCTTCGGTACAAAACCCAATTCACGACGAATTTTTTCAGATGAAATGTGATAAGAACGATTATCATCCGTGGGTTTGACTTCAATGCTCAAATCTCCTCCCACCACCTGCTTGACCATGTTAGCGATATCGAGAACCTTGTGATTATCATAACCAGCGTTGAATATTTTTCCGTCAATTTTTTCATCAGGCCATTCAAGAGACTGAAGATACAGATCGCACACGTCATCGATATGGATATTGGGCCTCATTTGTTGCCCGCCAAAAACGATAATTTTCCGATTGTTGATGGCATGATTGGTCAGAATATTAACCGTCAAGTCCAAACGAAGCCGTGGCGAATAGCCACACACGGTGGCAGGGCGCAAAATAAGCATCGTGAATCCTTTAGCGCGCTCTTTGAGCAAGATGTCCTCACACATCGCCTTGTATTTTGAGTAATCGGTGAGGGGCTCAAGAGGTAAATCTTCTGTGACATTTTGAGTGGCCTTCACCCCATAGACACTGGAGCTTGAAGCATAAACGAATCTCTTAACGCCGGACTTCTTGGAAATTTTTACAAGCGGCGTAAACGCATCGAAATTAATGGTTTTTCCCAAAGAAGGATTCAGTTCAAAACTGGGATCATTTGAAATACAAGCCAAATGAATCACCGCGTCGCACCCGGGAATAACTTTCTCAAGCAAGGCGGTGTCACGCATGTCCCCCTTTATTTGTTCCAGGTTCGGATTGTCTTTGACTTGCCCCAGAACATCATCTCCATAGAGATAGAGATCCAATACCTTGACGGCATACCCCTTGGCCAACAATTTTGGGACCAGAACCGCACCGACATAACCGGCGCCTCCCGTTAAAAAAACTTTCTTGAATTTATTGTTCATTTGAGCATCGACTCCACTGATTTAAGTAACTGCACACGGTCTATCGACGCGCGATTTCCCACAATCATCACCGCCTGCGCCCCAACCAAATTCCCCAACAAGGCGATCATTTCAGCTTCCGCGCCTTTTGAAGAAAGTAAAGACGTCACCGCCAGCACGGCGTCTCCCGCCCCAATACGATCGACCACTTTGACCGCCAGAGCCGGACACTCCGAAAAAAGTTTCTTTTTTCTGTCATAGAACAGGGTTCCCGTTTTTCCACGGGTGACCATCACTTTATCAGCGGCCACTTTGTTTCCCAAACCCTCCACCATGGTTTTCAGGTCGCCCTTGCGGCTGCGGTGTTCCAAACGAATTTCCCCTTCGTGAATGCACACGTAATCAGCCCGCGGATATTTTGAAATGGTATGGAACCCCACATTGGCCGCGTTAATTTGAGTGTTGACCGCCAAATATTTGGATTTATCGCTCACGGTTTTGATGGCTTGAGGAGTCATCATCCCGTGTCCATAGTCAGCGACAATAACCACATCCGCGTTCCCACACTGGGCGTCCAAGAGCCGGCAAAGCTCCTTTTCTTCGTCCCCCTCCAACAACTCATCGTTCATCAAATAAACTTCAAACAATTTTGAAAGCGAATAATTTTCAACGTATCGTCTTTTGATAATCGTGGGAGATTCCGATTTGGTCACGTAATGAAGTTGAACACCTGGTTTCAGCCGAGACCTGACAAAGTCTTCATAGGAATTTTTACTTCCCAAATAGGTCACCACATTGACTTCCGCGCAAAATTCCGACAAGTGATTGGCAATGGCGATGACGCCCCCGCCGAACATCTCATAGGAAAGCTGGCGCATGGCCAGAATTGGTTCTTTTGAGGACTTTCCCATCGCATCGCAATAAATGTAATCGTCCAAAATGGTTTCGCCCACCACGCAGACCTTTAGGTTTTTCAGGGATTCAATGTTTTTTTGGATATCCGACACAGAAAAGCGACTGCGAAACGATTCAAGGAATTCTTTGACCGCAGGAGGAAGTAAAGACATGTGCTGATTGACCAAAGTAGAGGAGCTGAAAGTGATGTCTTCGGTGAAGCGAATCTCTCCTCCGACCTGTCGAATAGCGGCCTCTTCTTTTTTAATCCCTCCCGTCACATCCTTGGACGCGTCTTTATAATCCGGCCCTTTCGCATAAATATTCGGTTTAACAGCCAAAAGAAGCTCCACAGCGGAGGGACCTTTGTTGACAGCAACCAGATCAACCGCATCGAGCGCCGCGATCACCTCCGCTCGCAAATGATGGGTGAAAGCGGGCCGATGAGGTCCCTTATTGACGAACTCATCGGGTGTGAGCGTCACCACCAAGACGTCCCCCATTTGCCGGGCTTCAGAAAAGTGACGAATGTGTCCCACATGCAACAAATCAAAAACACCATGGCAAAGGACCACTTTTTTCCCTTTCTTTTTGAAATCCTGAACCCGTTCAGCCAATTCGTTCAAGTCAACAATCTTGGGGTTGGGTTTCACAACGCCTCCTTTCCAAGGTATTCAAACCAATCTTTATTCGCTTTCGCAATGCTGTCGGGTGTCCAAACCGGCGCTTGCCGCCAATCTTCAATGTGACTCATCACCTTCTTGACTCCCTCTTCAAATGAAACCGTTGGACGCCATCCGATTTGGGTCTGAATTTTTGTGATGTCCGCATGGGTCACATCGGGCTCCCCCGGGCGTTTGGGAATATGAGTGCTGGGCCCTCCAATTAATTCGGCCAATCGATTGACAGACACGGGACACCCAGCCCCCACATTAAAAACTTCATTTCGAACGGAACTCCGCGCGGCTTGATAGAAGGCTTCTGCGACATCAGCCACATAAATAAAATCTCGGGTTTGGGTTCCATCTCCCACAATGGTGAGCGGTTTGTTGGCCAACTTTTGCGCCAGAAACACCCCAAAGACAGCGCCATAGGTTCCCGATGTGCGTGATCTAGGGCCGTACACATTGAAGAGTCTCAAGGAAACAACTTCCAAGCCATAGACCTTTCCCCAATGGAGAACGGCCTCTTCCCCCAAACGCTTGGACAAGGCATAGGGATATTCAGGACGAATGGCATCCGTCTCTTTCGTGGGGGTGCGGTCAGGAATTCCATAACAAGAAGAAGAGGCGGCATAGATCAGACGGCCCACTTTCGCATTTCGGGCCGCCTCCAACACCCGCAAAGTTCCCATGATGTTCGCATGGCAATAATCCAAGGGTTTTTGAATGGAAGGAACAATATCCGCCAAACCAGCCAAGTGAAAAACGGCGTCCACGCCTCGAAAAGCGGGGTTAAGATCGCTTGAAACAATATCGATATTGAAAATTTTAAGCTTCGGATTTGAAATTGAATTCTTCAGGTTTTCTTGTCGACCGGTGGCGCCATTGTCCACCACATAAACTTCAATTCCCTCCGACAAGAGCCGTTCCGTCAAATGACTCCCGATAAAACCCCATCCGCCTGTGACCAACGCGCGTTTCATGATGCGACACGTCCTCCTGGAAGATTTGTTTGGTGCCACATTTCCAACATCAACAAAACCCACATACGGTAGCCATGGTCACGTTTGCCGGAAACATGTTCATCAAACATTTTTTCAAGCCAAGACCTTTGAAAATATCCTCTCGCAAGCGCCGCGGAGGACAAAACCTGGTCACGCCACAAATTTCTCAACTCGCCTCGAAACCAAGCGGCAAGTGGTATACCAAATCCCATTTTCGAACGCTGGGCAATCGACGCTGGAAGCAGGTCTGAAAACGCTTGTTTCAATATCCATTTCGCGCCCCGCAACCCCTTCAACTTCCACTCGACTGGAAATCGGAACGCGAGATCAATCAATTCATGATCCAAGAAGGGGGATCGCGCCTCAAGTGAATTCGCCATCGTGGCGATGTCCATCTTGACCATCAAACACTCCGGCAAATAAGTTTCAAAATCGGTCGCCAACAATTGATTGGTCCCATCCAAATGAGAAAACTTCCCCAAAACATCATTTAAATATTGGACCGATCGATCCCCTGGCCCCACTTGGGCGAAAAAGTCAGATGTGTACATTGATTTTTTTTCATTTTCACCGAATATACCAATCGTATTGAAATATCTGTTAGAAGCGGAGGCCCCCCATATATCCCGAACAAACCGGCGTCCTTTTCGCGGGAGGATATTCCCCACCGGCGAAAGTGAACGACGAAAATTCTGCGGCATCCAATCCAGAAATCTCATCATCTTCATGGCGACGTAACGCCGATAACCGGCAAAATTTTCGTCGCCGCCATCCCCCGTTAACGCAACCGTGACATGTTTACGTGTTTCCCGAGCCAAATAAAAACTGGGCAATGCTGAGCTGTCTCCATAGGGCTCCCCATAATGCCAAGCCAATTTGGGGAGGACATCCGCCATGTGGGGCTTCACGACGAACTCGGTGTGATCGGTTTTAAAATATTGCGCAACTTCCTTCGCATAAGCCAACTCAGAAAATTTTTCTTCTTGAAATCCAATGGCGAATGTTTTGACTGGCCGGGAGGACAGGCGGCTCATGGTTCCCACGACAAGAGTCGAATCCACACCGCCTGATAAAAAGGCGCCAAGAGGCACGTCGGAAATCATTCTCAGGCGCGTGGACTCCTCAAACTTTAACCGGATCTCTCTTTTGGCTTCCTCAAATGTTCCCGAAAAAGAAGGCTCCTGGGTTGGCAAATGCCAGTACCGTTCCATACGAGTTTGCCCTTTTTCCAGGATCAAACAGTGCGCCGGGGGCAATTTTCGAATGGCCTTATAAATCGTCCAGGGACTGGGAATATATTGAAGTCCCAAATAAAGATCCACCGCCTGTGGGTCAATTTCTTTTGAAAGTCCCGGGACCTCCAAAAGCGCTCGAATTTCCGAGGCCCAAACAATCCGCCCAGAATCGTGGGTGTAAACCAACGGTTTTTTCCCGACCCGATCTCTCGCCAACATCAATCTTTGATGGGTTTCATCCCAAATAGAGAAAGCGAACATCCCACGCAAACGTTTGACACATTCAACACCGACTTTTTCATAAAGACGAAGGATCACTTCAGTATCTGAATTTGTTTTAAAACGAACCCCTTGAGAAATCAATTCTTGTCGCAACTCGCGATAGTTGTATATCTCGCCATTAAACACGAGTTGCACGCGGCCGTCCTCACTTCCCATCGGTTGATGACCCGTCGACAAATCGATAATCGCCAAACGGCGCATCGACAAGCCCACATTCTCCTTGATATAAAAACCTTCATCATCGGGCCCTCGGTGCTCCAACAAATCATTCATTCGTTTGAGCAAAAGGGGTTCAACCTTTTCCTTCTTTCCATAATTATAAATTCCCGCGATTCCGCACATAGCTAAAGGATTCCATTTTCATAAAGCTGGATGGTTTTTTGGATGGTTTTCTCAAGAGAAAAGTTTGAAGCCCTTTCCCGGGCTTTTTTCCCCATATCCTCCCTATACGTTTTGTTTTGACTGATCTTGGTCAACGATGAATAAATGTCATTGGTATTTAAAGGGTCGAACAACACCCCCTCTTTCTCATCACTGACAACATCCACAATTCCGGAAACACGCGATCCCAGCAGGGGCAATCCACAGGCCATCGCCTCTAACATCGCATTCGACAAACCCTCGGTTATGGAGGGCAACACGAAAACATCTGCGGCTTGATAGAAACCTCGAACATCGGCCTGAGGATTTAGAATTTTCACAGTTTGAGCCACCCCCAGCTCTTCAATCAGGGCCTGAAACGTCGAACGCAAAGGGCCTTCTCCCACCAAATAGAAAGAAACCTCCTTTGTTTCATTCGAGAATCTTTTCCACGCTTCCATTAAATTTCGAAAGATATCAGGTCGCAACTTATCCTGCGCAAACCGGCCGACAAACAAAAAGACCAATCCCGTCCAATCTAATTTTTGTCTAACAGCAAACCTTTCTTTCACTCCCAACGGAAGAAACCAATCCAGCCGTAAGCCATTGGGAATGAATTGAACGGGACAATCCGCAAGACCGCTGTTGATAAGCTCCTGACGTTGGCCTTCATTTACAATAATAAAGGCGGGCCGGGCCCAATGAAGCAACCACAATTTTATCCGGCCAAAAATATTTTTTCGGGACAAGGCCAATTCCCCGATATCGATGCCGCCGCTGAGTTTAATAATCACCCGTTTATGAAAAAGCCTTCCCAATAGAGCCGGGAAAAGTGAATGAGACGAGGCCAAATGAATATGAATCACATCACATTCCCACCACCGCCACAACAAGTAAACCCCTGAAGATATGGCAAAAGATATATTGCGCAGCCCCCCCCAACCGGGTGAAAACAGACGTCTCACATAAACGCCTCGGACCCTTTCTCGGGACATCAATATTCTTTGGGATCGGGTCAAAACCACAATATAAAAACCTTGAGCCACCAGACCTGAAGCCACCTCAAGAGCCTGTTGTTCGGCCCCCCCAATAGAAGGGTAAAAATTCTGGATGATCATAAAGATTCGTGGCGATTTCATGACTTCGGAAAGAATTTAAAGACCATGGGAAGTAACTTTAAGGCTTGCCGACTGGCATGAATAAGCTTCTGAAACTCCTGAATTTTCTTTTTGGAGGATAGTTGAGTTCCCACCCCGGCCATCAATGACAAAATAGAAACCATGCGCTCTTCCGCGAGGTCCAAACGGCGCACAATTCCTTCCTCCACGCGTCTAAGAACAATTTCCTTGAGGTTCTTATTCGCTTCATAATGATCCCGCCTTGTGCCGCTCATCGCTACAGATCGAACCGCGCCCCACGATTCCAAATATCTCAAATTGATGCTGGCATTGCCTTTGCTCATGGAGAGTTGGGTCGATATTTCATCAAGAGAAAGAGGAGTGGAAGAGAGATAAAGCAGGCCGAAGATCTGTCCGACCGACTTGTTGAAACTTAACGACTCTGCCAATTCCCCGGCGAAGCGAGCAAACTCTATTTCTTGCGTGGACAAGTGTTTCATGGTTTTTAACGTTTAGAACGTTCTAAACGTAACTTATACGCGAAACCCCAGCCCGTCAAGGGGTTATTTGAGGAGATTAATGGAGAACGGCGGGGGAGAAGGCTTTAAGTGCTTCGCAGACGGTTTGAAGATCGTGATCGGATAGGTCTGGATACATGGGAAGCGCCAAAATTCTTTCCGAAAGCGTTTCACTAACGGGGAAATCCCCCCTTTTAAGTCCCAGCCGGGCGTAAGCGGGTTGAAGATGAAGGGGAATCGGATAATAAACTCCACACCCAATTTGGCGGTCTTGAAGATATTGCAGGAGCGCGTCTCGATGAGAGCTTTCAACGCAATACAAATGGAACACGTGTTTGGAGGTCGATGCAACAAAAGGAGGTTTAATGAAAGATTGTTGACGAAGCGCATTGTTATACGCCTCCGCGATTTTCCGCCGACGTTCGTTGGATTGGTCAAGGGTGGCCAATTTGATTCGAAGAATGGCCGCTTGAAAAGTATCCAACCGACTGTTGAACCCTTCCACTGTGTGATAGTAGCGATCAGCCCGACCGTGATCCGCCAAACGGGCCACTTTGGCCAGAAGTTCCGTGTTGTTTGAAACAACCGCGCCGCCATCGCCCATCGCCCCCAAATTTTTGGTGGGATAAAAACTAAAACAGGCGATATTCCCCAAGGTCCCCACACGTTTCCCTTTGTATTCAGCTCCATGCGCCTGCGCGGCGTCTTCAACCACAAAAAGTCGATGTTGGTTCGCAATTTCCAAAATCGAATCCATATCGGCTGGTTGGCCAAAAAGATGAACCGGTAAAATGGCTTTTGTTTTGGGGGTAATGGCTCTTTTTAACTGTTCAACATCCATCGTGTAGGTTTTGGGGTGAATATCCACAAAACGAATGGTGGCCCCAACATGAGTAATGGCTTCGGTGGTTGCGATAAAAGTAAACGGGACCGTTATGACTTCATCCCCCGCCCCGATCCCCAATGCTTTGAGAGCCAGAATAAGCGCATCAGTTCCATTCGCCAACGTCACGCATTTTCCGCCTCCACAATACGCCCCAAATTCTTCAGCGAAGGTCTGAACTTCTTTTCCGCCAATGTAAGAGGCGGTGGAGATCAAATCTCCGATTACCCGATCGATTTGAGCCCGCGTGGCGGGATCAGTGACACGAACATCAAGAAATGGAACAGACATATTGATAGGCCTTTTGAAAATTTTTAATCATTCTTTCGAGCGAAAAATCCGCGGCGGTCATTTTAGCATGCGCTGACAAATGCTCTCGCAGCGAAGGTTTTTCAATCAAAGTCGCCAAGGCCAAAGCCAAGGAGTCTGAATCATCAGGTCTGGCCAGAACCAAATTTTGACCATCTTTCGCAAAATCCATGGTTCCATCCACAGACGTGGCAATACAAGCGCAACCCACGCTCATCGCTTCTAAAAGCGCGTTTGAGAGGCCCTCATAACGAGAGCTTTGAACATAAATGTCAAAAGCTGAAAGGACGGCGGGGATATCGGTCCTGGCCCCCACAAAACGGATCGGCACCGAGAGGGTAAAGGCCAAATCCTCCAACGCTTTTCTTTCAGGTCCATCCCCCACCACCACCGCCTTATAGGACGTTCCCAAACCTTCCAAGGAATTAAAGGCCTTCACCAAAAGGTCATAACCCTTTTGAACATGGAGCCTTCCCACCGATCCGATCAGCAGTTCATGTGGTTGAACTCCCCACTCCCGACGAATCTTTTCTCGAAGTTCGAGATTTAAGGAAAATTTATTCGGATCAACATGGGTCCATGCCACGAGTATTTTGGAAGGATCATAATCTTGAATAGAAACAAGCGATTTTTTTCCAGCTTCACTTTCACTCAATGTGAGAGAGTCTTGATTTTTAAGTAGAGCGTCCAATTTTAAAGCGGCGGGGGGCGCGAATTTATAGTTAACCCGAGGTGACGTCACCAAATGGAATGTTGAATTAAAAAGATGAACCATTCGAGCCACTTGAATGGAATGAAAGAGAAAGGCATGTACGATGTCCGGTTTTTCCCTGGAAATGATTCGAGCCACACGCCACAGGAGCGCCAAAGAGGGCCAACGTTTCATTCCAAATGAAATCACGCGAATTCCTTCCCGTTCCCATTCAACCGCCATTTCTTTTTTTGTTTTTAAAACCAAAATGGCGCAGGGAGAAAAAAGGGCGGGATCCAACCCTTTGATCAAAGAATGGAGAACCCTTTCAGTCCCCCCAATTCCAGAGTCGGTGATGATAAAAAGGATTTTTCTGGGTTTTTCAGCGACCAATTTTCCAACCCACAATTTTCACAAACATTTTCAAATGATTAATGATTTCCCGTGGCACATTGATTTTTGATACGCCATAAGATCGCCGGCCCAGAGTCACAGGAACCTCAACCACATGTCCCCCGGCGTGAAGAATTTTAAAGAGAATTTCAGCATTGATATCAAACGAAGTACAAGACAAGTCCAACGAATCAATTTTCTCCTTTCGGTAAAGACGAAAGATAGAACTAACCGATGAAATATTTTTCCCAATAAGGATCGCGTAAATTTTATTAACGGACCAACTTAAGAATTTTCGAACCACATTGACCTGATCCATGGTCCCTTTAAAAGGAGATCCCATAACGCAATCAACGCCGGGTGCGGCGCCTTTGAGCAAAAGCGGGATTTCATGAGGAGGAAATGTGAGATCGGCGTCAAAAGTCACGAGATTTGAGTGAGTGGCCGATTTAAAACCCTCCCGCAAAGAAGACCCCAAACCAAGATTCCCGGAATTCCTTATCACTTTGACTCGGGGATATTTCTTTTGAAGTTCAAGCATTGTCCCATAGGTCTGATCCGTCGACCCATCATCAATAAAAACCACTTCCATCTCCGTCAAGATTTCAGACAAAGCATCAAAAACCTCTTCCGGGAATCTTTTTAAATTGGCCTCTTCATCACAACAAGGGACAATGAGACTGATAGGTTGGCGAGAAAAATCAGACAAAATTAGAGGGAGGCCGCAGCGGGCCTTCCAATCGAATGGTAAACAAAACCCTTTTGAGCCATGGTCAAAGGGTTAAAAATATTCCGGCCATCGACCACGACAGGCATGGCCATGGCTGATTTTATTTTTGTGAGATTGATATTTTTAAATTCAGACCATTCCGTTACGACGATGAGGCCATGAGCCCCTTTAACGGCCTCCAGTGAGGAAGCGCTGTATTGAATATCAGGAAAATGAACCTTTGTTTTTTCCGCGGCGACCGGATCATAGGCGCGTACGGACGCGCCCAGAGCCAACAATTCCTGAATGATGTCAATGGCTGGAGCATTACGCAAATCATCCGTATCGGGTTTAAAAGCCAATCCCCAAACGGCAATGACTTTTCCTTTAAGCGTCCAAAGGGCTTGTTCAAGCTTTTTTACCACCAGAAGCCTTTGTTGAGCATTGATCTCTTCTGCTTTTTTAAGCAAGGCGAAATCATAACCATTCTGTTCAGCGATCTTTATGAAAGCGGAGACATCTTTTGGGAAACAGGATCCGCCATAACCGATACCCGCGCTGAGAAACGATTTCCCAATCCGTCCATCAAGCCCCATTCCTTCCGCCACACGAGTGACATCGGCCCCGACCTTTTCACAAATTCTAGATATGGCATTGATGTATGAAATTTTTAAAGCCAGGAAGGAATTTGAAGCGTGTTTAATCAGCTCAGCGCTGTTAATGTCGGTCACCACAAGAGGAGCTTTGATTTTTGAATAAAGTTCGCGGAAAATCTTTTCCGCTTTTTTGGATTGAACTCCCACAACAATTCTGTCGGGTTTAAGAAAATCTTTAATGGCCGACCCCTCCCTTAAAAATTCAGGGTTCGATGCGACTTCGATATTATCGGCTGAATGTCCCAATGCGGCCAGCGTCTTTTTGATGCGTTCACCGGTCTGAACCGGGACCGTTGATTTTTCAATCAGCAGTTTATAACCGTTCGCATAAGACGCCACTTCTCTCGTGCACATCTCAACGAAACTCAAATCGGCCCCTCCATCAGCAAGCGGTGGAGTGTTGACCGCGATAAAAATGACATCAGAAGCTTCTACCCCTTCTTTGATGCTTGTCGAAAATCGAATTCGTTTTAATTTCTTGTTTTTTTTGACCAGTTCTTTAAGCCCTGGCTCATAGATCGGGACATTCCCAGCGTTCAATATGTCAATTTTATTTTTATCTTTATCGACACAAATAACCCGATGTCCGACTTCTGCAAAACAAGTTCCGGTCACGAGTCCCACATAACCGGTTCCAATCATGCATATATTTTTCACAAATCCTCCCTCATAACTCTAAAATCGGCGCGAGTGTAACAAATTACTTGGGCTCTTCCTTCGACGGGGTCGCATCTGCCGGCGCGGGAAAAATCTCACCGTAATCAGGCCCCTCGTTGCGCGTGGAATATACCGATGGTTGGCCCTGGTTAAAAACGTTCTGATCCTTGTTCACGCTGGTTTTCAGGTCGATGTAAAAAGACGCTTCATGTCGGTCCGGCCGGCTGGAAAATTCAGCGCGGAAAAGCCAGCAATGCATATCGCGAGCCACCCGAAGCCCCCGCTCGATGGGGAATAGCTTCCGATAATTCAATTTCTTTTCTCCGACCGCTCGAAAACTAAGGAACACGTCGACATACCACTTTTGTGTTAAATAAAATTTCATTTTGTTCGTTAAAAACAATTCCGATGGATTTCCGAATCCTTTTTTTGAATAACTGAAACCCTGGGAAAAATAGGTGGCGTTGTTCAGACTGCCGACTTGAATTTCTCCCGATGTATTCGCGGGTGTGTTGATCGGGGTTTTTGTTCGCGAATCAAACACCGAATAGGTTTCCCGAAAAAACAAACTCACATTTTTTCGAACCTCCATGGAAATATCCAATGAGGGTGGAGTGATTCTCTCACTGGAATGTTTATATTTCATGGGATCGTTCCTTGGAGCCTCCCGGTAATCATAACCACTAGAAAGAGTCAGGCGTGTCGAACGGCCAATTCTAGATTCCAAAGTTGCGGCAAGCTGATTGGATTCGACCCCATAGTCATTGGCTTCAAAGTCTTGATTGGTTTGATTCAGGCGATTGCGAATCCCATATCGATAACCAATCCTGGTGTCCAACCGTTTATAAAATCTTCTCCGAATATCACCCCCCAATGTGTACCGTCCCACATATTGATCTTTTTCCGTGACCACATAGGTTGAAGAAAGAACACGGTTGTCCCATGATTGGTTGTAAAAAGCCATCGGGGTCAGAGTTAATTTCTTTCTTATCTTGAAGTCTCTTTTAAGTTCAACCCCCGCCGTCGCGTTTTTCTTATAGCGAAGTTGATTTTTGGGATCCGTGCGTACCTCCGTGTCATTGGTGTAGGTTCCATTGAGACTCGTGTATATAGGGAAAAATTTAGCCTTAAGCGGAGCCGTATTTATGATTAATCGGGGTATCGTCAGGTGACTAATAAATTGTTTAGAGGAAACAGATGAGTCAAAACTATCTTTCCGATCAAATAGGGCCTGGATGGCCGCGACAGGGAATTGATAATTGAATCCCGCTTCCGATAAAAGTCCTCTTGTTTGATTTTCTACAGACACTTGATTGCCGACGTTTCGGTATGAATTCCCAAACACTTGATCACTTTTTAAATCAATTTTTGAGTTAAGGGTCAGCTGTTGCGTTATTCGTTGATAATGATTCCACAAGATGGTGTAACGTTTGCTGCGTGGAACCTCCTGATCGGGATTACTATCTCGAATGTAATAGGAGTCAAAAACACCACGCATTTGGTTGGTGTTATATCGATGTTCGAGTCCTCCTCCGTTTCCGGTGTATTGCAAATAATCCCAACGGATATTGGTCCATGTGTTGGGAGTCAACGGATACCCCAACACTGTTTTTGCGGTGAATCCATCCCGGCTGGATTGACCTGGTTCGATACGAAGGCGATATTTTTTGGGAATGAGGGATTTGGTGTAAAAAGGTGTAAAAAAAATGGGTGTATCATCCGGCACCAAACGCGCACGGTACAACTTGATCCGCTTTCCTCGCCTCAACAACCCGGTCCTTGATCGAATCCTGTAATGAGGAGGGTCTTCATCACAACTCGTGATGCTCCCATCTTTTAAATAAAAATATTCAGGATCGAGTTGAGTCATCTCACTGGCTGAAATCCGCCAAGGTTCATTCAACCCTCTGGCACCGTAAATGACCCCGGTCGATGTTTCCCAATCGTAAATGGCCCTTTCTCCCAGTAAGAGACCGGACGCATTTTCAAGGCGAATGTGACCTTCGGCTTCGCCATCCCGCGTTTTGGTGTTGACACGAATTTTGTCGGCT
The DNA here is from genome assembly GCA_022072025.1 of Elusimicrobiota bacterium. Classification (NCBI taxonomy): domain Bacteria; kingdom Pseudomonadati; phylum Elusimicrobiota; species Elusimicrobiota bacterium. The sequence continues at coordinate 412,382 of JAJVIP010000002.1, read as the reverse complement.
TTAAGAGTGGCGGTGGCATCATTGACCACAGCATCTCCTTCAACAACGGCAATCCCAGTGGCATTATCGAACGTGATCAATTGTCCTGTTGCGGTTGATATTTCAACGGCCGCCTGAGCGGGCCGGGAGGAAAGCAGAACCAGGGACAAGAACAAAAGAAAAAGCCATGGCCGCTTTTTGAAAAGCCTAAACTCCCCCCCGCACTGTTCCGTCAGAGAGTTAAGAGGGGGACTTTTGCTCATTTATAGAAGCGCGGCTCCAACAACACCGATATGAGACGCTTCCTTCGCGCATTTAATTTGGACCGCCCGCACCGGCGTTTTAAAAGCCCGTTTGTTCAACGTGTGATGGAGGGGTTTCAGAAAGAGGGTTCCCGCTTGAGCCAATCCGCCTGTAAAATAAATCATTTCCGGATTCAATAAATACACCAGATCTCCCACCGCCACTCCCAAGGCGTGCCCCACCCCTTTCCAAATGGACAAGGCATAGGCGTCCCCCTTTTTCGCCGCTTGTGCCAGGCGATAGGGTGTAATTTGCCGAGGATCCTGTTTGAAAAGTTTCTGAAGTGAACTGCGTTGTCCCATGGCCAAATCCCTGTTGGCTTTTTTAATGAGATGTGGTCCCCCAACATAGGTCTCTAAACATCCACGATTCCCACAATTGCACAAAGGGCCCTTTTCATCAATATTCATATGTCCGATTTCGCCGGCACTCCCTGTGAAGCCTCGAAAAAGTTTTCCCTCAAGGATAATGCCGCCTCCCACCCCTGTCCCCAATGTCATGACCACCACATTTTTCACATTTTTGGAAACGTGCAATTTATAGATACCCCAGGCCGCCGCATTGGCATCATTTTCGACAACGATGGGACATCGAAAATATTTTCTGAACATTTTTTTTAAGGGAACATTTTTCCATCCCAAATTGGGAGACACTCTCACTATACCTTCTTTAAAATTAATATCCCCCGCCACACCAATGCCAATTTGGCTGATGGATTGTCCTCTCAAAAGATTTCTAATTTCAGCACTCATCTTTTGAACCAATCGCGTGACAGGAGGGAACCCCGCGGTTGGCACAGAACAATCTCGAATTAACTGTCCCTTTTTTGTCACCAGAGCAATTTTGGCGCTGGTCCCCCCCAAATCAATTCCCAATCGAACACTCATTTAAGGCCCCTTCTGATCTCTCCCACCAGATAAAGTGACCCCGCCACCAAGAGGGGAGTGCTCCCCTTTTTGGCCCTTAATCGACGCCAAGCTTCTTTAATATTTTTTATGCCGATCATTTTCCCTCCCCAGTTTTTCAAAGAAGAAACCGCTTCCGGCGCTGCGCTCCGATCAGACGGAACCGGACACACATACCCCTGCTTGACCACAGGTTCCAATATTCGCGCCATTTCAGAAATATTTTTATCCCGAAGGGCCCCAAAGAACAGTGTCACGGGTCCCAATTTTTCTTTCTGGATTGTTTTTACCAACACCCGGCATCCGGCGGGGTTATGAGCCCCATCCAGGATAATTTCTTGGCGACTCGGTCCGGATCCTAGCAAGAATCTCTCGAATCGCCCTGGCCAACATACCTTTTGAAGCCCTTGGGTTATCTGTTTCACGGAAATTCGAAAAAAAGACTGATTGATGATGCCAGCTGCGGAACACGCCAAAGCGGCATTACGTTTTTGATGTTCCCCGATCAAATGCGGGACAGAGGCGGAAATATTTTTAGACACATGAACAAGAGGGGCATTCAAAGTGGACGCGATGGATTTGATCACTGAAAAAGCCTCTCCGGGGGTCCCCGTCACCACAGGAACATTTTTCTTAATGATACCCGCCTTTTCATAAGCAATTTTTCCCAATGTCTTTCCCAACCATTCGGTGTGATCGTAATCAATATTCGTGATCACGCTGACCAAGACATTTTCCATCACATTCGTGGCATCCAACCGTCCCCCCAAACCCACCTCCACCACCGCCACATCAACCTTTTCCCGGGAGAACCAACAAAAGGCAAGAGTTGTAAAAAGTTCAAATTCAGTTAGATGGGGAAATCGTTTTTTTAACGAATGTTTTAACTTTTCATAAGTTCGAGGCGGAATGCACCTTCCATTGATCTGAAACCGTTCATAGACTTTCTCTAAATGAGGAGAGGTGTACATGCCCACTTTTAATCTGGTTTCGCGAAGGATGGAGGTGATCATGGCCGTAACTGAACCTTTTCCATTGGTACCAGCCACGTGCACAGAGGAAAATGATTTTTGAGGATTTCCGAGCCTATCCATGACCTGACGCATACGCCCCAAGTCAAAGTTCATGCCTTTTATCATGCCTGAAAATTAGGCGCGGGGATTGAGGAAATTAAGGGTTCTCTTAAGTTCTTTTTTGAGATCGGCCCGCGTCACGATCCGGTCAACCATACCATGTTTGAGCAAAAACTCTGACCGTTGGAATCCTTCAGGCAAGGTCTGTCGAATGGTTTGCTCAATGACACGGGGGCCTGCAAAACCAATCAGCGCCCCGGGCTCAGCAAAATTAATATCTCCCAACATGGCAAAGCTGGCCGTCACGCCGCCGGTGGTTGGGTCTGTCATGACAGACAGGTAGGGAATCCGAGCTTCTTTCAAACGCGCCAACACCGCGCTCACTTTGGCCATCTGCATGAGTGAAAAAATTCCCTCATGCATACGAGCCCCCCCTGAGGTGGAAACAATGATGAGCGGAATCTTTTTTCCCAGCGCATATTCTCCCACCCGCGTGAGGCGTTCCCCCACCACACTTCCCATGCTTCCCCCCATAAAACCAAAATCCATAACCCCCAAAGCCACGGGAAGGCCGTCCAATTCCCCGGTTCCCGACCAAATGGCGTCTTTTAGTCCACTTTTCTTTTGATTGGATTCAACTTTATCGGGGTAAACCTTCCCATCCAAGAACTTGAGGGGATCCGCCGATTCCATATCGGCATCCATCTCCACGGCCGTCCCTTCATCCAAGATTAATTCCACGCGTTCGAGGGCTTTCAGAGGAAACGAATATCCACATTTTGAGCAAACTCGTTTATTGGCCTCTAATTCCTTATTGAAAATGATCTGGTCGCACTTGGCGCACTTGGTCCAAAGCCCCTCAGGGATAGCGTTTTTGGACGCTTTTTTTTCAACCGGCATAATCACACTCCTTTGACAGCAATCGAATGAATTTCCCCATGGATTTTCGGCGTTGGGAGGTTTTGGTTTTCCGGATTAGATCGATGACAGCCGACCCGACAATGAACCCATCCGCCCCCTCTTTTAATTCTCGAATCACGGAAGGATTTGAAATACCAAACCCCACACAAACAGGAAGAGGGCTCGCTTTTCTTATTTTCTTGAGCCAATTTTTTGTTTCTTTGGGCAATGAACGTCGCGCGCCCGTTACCCCCGCCACAGACACCGCGTATAAAAACCCTCCTGATTGGCGAGCGATTTTGAGTTGCCTGGGAAAAGGAGTGGTGGGCGCCACCAAATGAATTAAATGGATGTGATGACGATTGAGTTTTTCACGAAGTTCACCCGATTCTTCAGGAATCATGTCTGGAACAATGACGCCGCTGACTCCCGACTGTTCCGCTGCTCGAGCAAAGGTTTCAATCCCAAAAGCCAAAACAGGATTGATATAGGTCATCAACACAATGGGAACATCCACTTTTTTTCGTAATTCTTTCAACCAATGGAATATTTTTTTTACGGAAACCCCATTTTTAAAAGCTTCTTGCGATGCGAATTGAATGGTCGGCCCGTCCGCGATCGGGTCGGAAAAAGGGATTCCGACTTCAAGGACATCCACTCCATTTTTCACCATGCCTTGAATGAGTTTTATTTGTTCGGAGAACTTTGGATACCCAGCCGCCAAATAGGCAATTAATGCCTTCTGTTTTTGACGCCGAAGCTGCAGCATTGTTGCATCAAGTTGATTATGCATGAGAGGTTTCTTCCCCCAAAACTCGCCGAACTTCATTCACATCCTTGTCGCCACGCCCGGATAGACCAATTACCACCACATCTTCCTTTTTGAATGTTCGCGCGTGACGCGCCATATATCCAATGGCATGAGCCGACTCAAGCGCCGGGATAATGCCTTCCGTTTCAGACAACAGTTTAAAGCCCTTAAGCGTATCTTGATCTGAGGCCGCCACATAACGAGCGCGCCCACTCCATTTATAAAAAGAATGTTCAGGACCAACGGCAGGATAATCCAACCCGGCAGAAATGGAATGTGTTTCCATGACCTGTCCATCTTCATCTTGAAGCAAATAAGTGCGAGCCCCATGAAGAACTCCGACCGACCCGCCGCTCAAAGTAGCCGCATGCCGTTTGGAGAGAAGTCCTTCCCCCCCGGCTTCGACCCCGACAATCCGCACGGATGGGTCCGCGTAGAAGGGATGAAACAACCCAATCGCGTTGGAGCCTCCGCCCACACAGGCCACCACCGCCGATGGCAATCGCCCCAATTGTCGTTTCATTTGGATTTTTGTTTCTTTACCAATCACCGATTGAAAGGTTCGAACAATTTCCGGATAGGGATGCGGTCCCACCACGGAGCCGATACAATAAAAAGTATCTTTTACATTTGAAACCCAATCACGCATGGCTTCATTGATGGAATCCTTCAGAGTTTTACTGCCGCTATCAACGCCAATAACCCGCGCCCCCAAAAGTTTCATTCGATACACGTTCAGCGCTTGGCGGCGAATATCTTCTGTTCCCATGTACACATCGCACTTAAGACCCAAAAGAGCTGCGGCCGCGGCTGTGCCCACGCCGTGTTGACCAGCGCCTGTTTCCGCGATAATCCGGGGTTTCCCCAGGTATTTGGCAAGCAAACATTGGCCCAGCGTGTTGTTGATCTTGTGGGCTCCCGTGTGGAGAAGATCTTCGCGTTTCAAAAAAACGCGTGGACCTCGGATGGCTTTCGAAAACCGTTTGGCCTCAAAAAGCGGTGTGGGACGCCCGGCATAATTCTCCAAATAGTCGGTTAACTCTCGACGAAACGACGAGAGGCGCATAACTTCCCTAAAACCTTTTTCAATTTCTTTGAGAGGGGTCCACAGAGTTTCAGGAACAAACATCCCTCCAAAGGGACCAAAATATCCGTTCCGGTCGGGGAGTTTCATTTTTTTATTTTTTCGCATGACGAATAAATTCCTTCATTTTTTCCAAATCTTTTTTCTTGGGGGATTTTTCAACTCCGGAAGCCACGTCAACGGCCATCGGCTGTACTTTCTTAATGGCATCCGTGACATTCTCAGGGTTTAATCCACCCGCCAAAATAACAGGTTTGCCCGCTTCTTTGGCCTTTAAAGCCAAATCCCAATTAAAACGTTCGCCTGTTCCACCGGCCTGTTCAGGGTGATAAGAATCCAAGAGAAAATAGTCGACACAATCTATGTACGACGAAATTTGAGTGAGACTTTCTTCATCCTTAATTCGAAACGCCTTGATGATAATCACTTTACGGCCGGCGCCCGCCAACGAAATTTTTAAGGCCGAAATAAAGGCCGGGGTTTCGTCCCCATGAAGTTGGATCCCTTTCAAATTCAATTTTTGAACGGCCGTTAATATTTCTTCATCGGTGGCATTAACAAAGACTCCGACCAAAGTGGCGAAAGAAGGTAATTGCGCCACCCAATTCGAGGCGCTCGACACCGACACATGCCGTTTGCTCTCTTTGCATAGATTGAGACCGATGAAATCAGCCCCATAGTTAATGGCCCAAACCGCATCTTCCTTGTTGGTCAGTCCGCATATTTTCACCTTCATCGTTCGCCTGCCTTTACCAAAACTTGAACCGCCGCCGCCAAATCATTTTGCTTCATTAATGATTCCCCCACCAAAACAGAACCCACATTCAATAATTTTAACCGTTCCATATCACGAACCGTCCCAATTCCGCTTTCCGCTACCACCAGACGGTCTAAGGGAACTCGCGCGCTTAACTCCACAACACGCTCTGGATTCATTTTCAAAGTTCGTAAATCTCGTGAATTAATCCCAATTACTTTTGATCCCGTAGAAAGCGCCACCTCCAAGGCTTGAGGGGTAAAAACCTCAACCAAGGCTGCAAGCCCCCATTCAACCACACAAGCGGCCAGTTCTTTCAAAAGAGAGGGCGAGAGCATATCGGCAATTAAAAGAACCGCGCTGGCACCACACGCTTTGGCCTCCATGACTTGATAGGGATCAAACACAAAGTCTTTTCTCAAAATAGGGAGTGCGCTTGCCCCATGCGCTTTTTTTAGATCGTCAATGCTTCCCCCAAAAAAATCTGGTTCTGTCAATACGGAAAGCGCTGATGCGCCGCCCGCCTCATAGGCCTTGGCAATGACAGGCACATCATAATCAGACCGAATAGATCCTGCCGAAGGGCTTCGCCTCTTCATCTCGGCAATCACTGAAATTCTATTCGATTGCTTGATAGCAGAATAAAAATCAATTGGGGATGGTTGAGCCTTGGCCAACCGCTCCATTTCAGAGACTGAAATTTTCTTTTTATCTTCCTCGACTCGAACACGACGAGTTGCCAGAATTTCTTCTAGTTTATCCATGCGGGGCGCGTTCACTCAATGATTTGGGACGTTTCAGCCAAACCGTTCAATTTTTTCAGAGCTGCCCCAGAATCTATGGAATCTTCTGCTTTTTTGACCGCCTCTTTTAATTTCATCTGAGGATTTTTTGTGGCGCGTTCAGCGAGCCAAATAAGAGCGGCCGCATTGGCCACCACCACATGGCGGGCCGGAAATTTTTCCCCCTGAAAAATTTTCAAAATCAAATCAGCATTTTGAGCGGCATCACCCCCCGCTAGATGTCTCGTTGCAATTTTCGGCAATCCAAAATCCTTGTGAGTCAGTTGATAGTTTCTCACTTTATTGCGAATAAGTTCACTGACATGGGTTGGCCCCTCCAACGTAATTTCATCCCAACCATGGGAATGAACCACCAACCCGGCAATGTGACCCATTTTCCTCATGACCGCGGCCACCACCCGCGTAAGGGTGGGTTCATAGACCCCAATCAATTGCACACGAGCCCTGGCTGGATTGGTCAGAGGCCCCAATAAATTAAAAACAGTTCGAAGGCCCAATTCTTTCCGCGTGGGCATCGCAAATCTCATTGCTGGGTGAAAAGCAGGAGCAAACATGAAACCCACCCCATTTTCATTGATGGCTTGCTCCACCATGGCCAAAGGACAATCAACCTTGACTCCCAACGCCTCCAAAACATCGGCGCTTCCGCATTTGGACGAGATGGCCCGGTTCCCATGCTTGGCCACGGTGAACCCGGCCCCTGCCACCACAAATGAGGCGGCCGTCGAAATATTTAAGCTGTGTCGACCGTCTCCGCCGGTCCCGCAATTATCCACGATCAGGGGAGACCCGATATTGAGCGGCCGAGACGCGTCTCGCATGGCCAACGCGCAACCCGCGATTTCATCAACGGTTTCGCCTTTAATCCTGAGGGCCACCAAAAAACCAGCGATTAAAGAGGGAGTGGCTTGTCCCTCCATAATTTCTTTCATGGCCGCATAGGACTCTTTTTGAGAGAGGTCTTTTCTTTCAACCAAATGAGCGATGGCGTCTTTGATCATACTTTCATCTTGAGGAAATTCGAGAGAATGGTCTTTCCGCCTTCAGTGAGGATTGATTCAGGATGGAATTGAACCCCTTCCAAGGATTTAATTTTTTTATGCCGAACTCCCATCACCTCTCCGCGGTCTGTTGTCGCGGACACAACAAACTGTTTTCGAATGGAAGAAGGTTCAGCCAACAAAGAGTGATAGCGCGTGGCTTTAAAATCTTGCGGCAAACCAGTGAACACGCCTTTGTTATCGTGATGGATCTGCGAAGTTTTACCGTGCATCAGCCGTGCGGCCCGAATGATGTTCCCTCCATAGGCCTGACAGATGGCTTGGTGGCCCAAACACACACCCAAGATCGGAATTTTCCCGGCAAACCGTTTGATCAAATCAATCGAAATACCCGCTTCTTCCGGCCTTCCGGGCCCCGGAGAGAGGACAATATGCGAGGGTTTCAGCTTCTCAATGGTTCCCAAATCAATCGCGTCATTACGGACCACCTTCAATTTCTGACCCAGTTCCCCCAGATATTGAACCAAGTTGTAGGTAAATGAATCGTAGTTATCAATCATCAAGATCATTTGTTACCTCCAAACAAGGTTCCACTTTCAGCCAGCTCAATGGCTCGTTTGACTCCAGCGGCTTTGTTTTCGGTTTCCATGTATTCCTTGGCGGGATCAGAATCGGCCACAAGCCCCGCTCCTGTTTGAATGGAAACGCGACCGTTGTGCCATAAAATAGTTCGTATCGTAATAGCCATATCCATATTGCCGGAATAGGAAAAATAACCCAACGCTCCGGCATACGGGCCCCGCTGATCTTTCTCTAGATCATCAATAATCTCCATAGCCCGAATTTTTGGCGCCCCCGCCACCGTTCCGGCCGGAAAAGCGGCTTTGAGGACATCAAACCCATCTTTACCGGGTTTGACGCGGCCGCTGACTTCTGAAACGATGTGCATCACATGAGAATAACGCTCAACGGCCATTAACTTCGGAACCTTGACGCTACCGAACCGGCACACACGCCCCAAATCATTTCGCCCCAAATCCACCAACATCAAATGCTCAGCCCTTTCTTTGGGATCACGCAACAATTCCTTTTCCAGTTTATCATCCTGTTCGGGTGTAGCTCCCCGTCTGCGGGTGCCGGCGATCGGCCTGGTCGTAGCGACACCATTTTCCAAACCAACCAATTGTTCCGGACTCGACCCAATGATGGCCCGAGCATGTAATTTAATCGCATACATGTACGGAGAGGGGTTCACCACGCGCAAAGCCCGGTAAATGTTCAACGGAGACACAAATGTGTCCTTTTCTTGCCGACGAGACAGAACCACTTGAATAATATCGCCTTTGCCAATGTGTTCTTTGGCTTTCTCCACCGCTTTCATGAATTGGCCCCGTGTTATATTGGACACAAATTCCCTGTTTTTTTTATTTTTATGGGAAGAGGTGTTTTTGATGATCATCGATTTGCCTGCCAAAGAACGAATAAAACTCATATTGGCCGAAACCTTGTTACAGGCCGCTTGGTAAATTTTTTTTAAAGAGCTTTTTCCATCTAAACGCACGCAAGTAATCACCTTGAGAATTTGTTGGGTGTTGTCGAAAACAAAGAGATCCCCCGTGATGAAGAAGGTGGCCTCCGGCCAACCAAGCACGTCCGGGTTGGTTCGGGGCAAACGCTCCAAGTTGTGAACGGTTTCATACGACATATACCCCACCGCTCCCCCATAAAACCGGGGAAGTCCCGGGACCGTGACGGGCTTCACGCATCGCATGTAACGCGCCAGCGCCTCCAGTGCCGATTGATGGGATCGCATAAAGATTTTTCCGCCAGGAGAAGAAAACGTGGTTTCCCCGTTTCTCTCTTGAACCATCGCCTCCGGATCAAAAGACACGATCGAATAACGACCAATCTTCTCTCCGCCTTCCACGCTCTCGAGCAAAAAGCAAGACCGGCTCGTGTTCCACTTGGCCGCGAGCAAAGACACCGGCGTCACTGTGTCCGCCGGCATGTCGGAAAAAACCGGAATTAAATTCCCTTTTTTAGCGAGCCGTTTGAATTCGTCGAATGTTGGATGAATGTTCATGTGTTTTTTCCTCCCCGTCCTTTACAACGGAGAGGGTACGAAGGAAATCTATTTTTTATAAACCTGTTTTGGATCAAAGAGGGGCTGGGAGATTTCCTTCCATCCTCCGTCTTCTTGGGATTGACGATAAAAACAACTGCGCTGCCCCGTGTGACAAGCGGCCCCGCCAATTTGGTCGACCTTGATCAAAATGGCATCAGAATCGCAATCTTTATAGACCGCTTTGACCAGCTGTACATTTCCAGACTCCTCCCCCTTCTTCCAGAATTTCTGACGGGAACGGCTCCAATAGGTGGCCGTCCCCGTTTGGAGCGTCATTTTGAGCGACTCCAAATTCATATAAGCCAGCATGAGGATGGTTCCGTCTTTATGATCTTGCGCGATCGCAGGCACAAGTCCATTCGCGTCAAATTTAATATCAGCCAAGTCGAATTCTTTTTCTTTGTTCATAGCGCGAATTCTCCGCAACTGAAGAGTTTGTCATTCTGAATGCAGTGAAGAATCTCTTTAGGATTATTAAATATCCCGTAGAGATCCCTCGCCTGGCTCGGGATGACATTAAACTCTGATTTTCTGAGACAAAAATCAAGAAATTGCGAATTCATCATATATATATCTCCTCGAATAGATTGCTTTATCTTGTTTGTATTATTTCCTGACCGAAAACCCTTTCCTTTTTAAAAAGGTTTTCAAATCTGATATTTCCAATTCCCGAAAATGAAACAGAGACGCCGCCAAGGCTGCGCTGGCACCCGATTTAAAGGCCTCTGCGAAATGTTTCTTTTCCCCGGCGCCTCCAGAAGCAATCACAGGGATGCCGACCGCCTTTGATACAGCTTGGGTTAAAGCCAAGTCATACCCCGCTTTGGTTCCATCGGCGTCCATGCTGGTTAATAGAATTTCACCGGCACCCCTCCGCTCCACTTCTTTGGCCCATTTAACCACATCTTTTCCAGTCGGGGTTCGTCCGCCATGAATAAAAACTTCCCAGGAATTCTTGCTTCGCCGCTGGGCATCAATGGCGACCACAACACATTGATTTCCAAAGAGTTTAGAGGCTTGATTAATAAGATTTGGTGTTTTTACGGCCGAGGTATTAATGGAAACTTTGTCGGCCCCGGAAGAAAGAAGAGTTCGAAAATCATCCACGGTTCGCACCCCCCCTCCCACGGTAAGCGGGATAAAAACTTGTTCGGCGGTCTGACGAACCACCTGAAGCAGAATATTTCGTTTATCAGAACTTGCCGTAATATCCAAAAATACCAATTCATCCGCTCCCTCTTGGTTGTAGCGTTTGGAAATTTCAACAGGGTCGCCGGCGTCCCGCAAATTTAGGAACTTGGTGCCTTTGACGACTCGCCCCTTATCAACATCAAGACAGGGAATGATGCGCTTGGCCAACATGGTCTATTTACCGAGCGCAATGGCCTCGGCCAATTTGAGTTTTCCCTCATAAATGGCTTTGCCCACCACACAAGCGGGGACCCCCAAAGTTTTGAGATGTTGAATGTCTTGAAGCGATGAAACCCCGCCAGAGGCAATGATTTTCATGGAGGTTAAACCCATCACCTCTCCAACACTTTTCAAATTGACCCCTTCGAGGGTCCCGTCCCGACTGATGTCGGTGTAGATGACCTCCTGCCCCCCCAATTTTTCAATCAAGGAGATGGCATCACTCAGCGGACATCCCGAACTATCTTTCCATCCACGGACAGCCACATGTCCATTCTTCACATCAAGCGCCACCACAATTCGGCTCTTGTATTTTTCAAAGGCTTCATGAGCCAATCCGGCCTCTTCCATCACCACCGTTCCCAATATGACCTTATCGATCCCTGAGGATAAAATATGATCGATGGCTTCCATCGTTCGAATCCCTCCCCCTGTTTGAATTCGAATCCCCACCTCTTTTTTTATCCGGACGATCCACTCCAAGTTCACCGGTTGACCGGTGAAAGCGCCATCCAAATCAATCACATGAAGCCATTGCGCCCCTTGATTCACCCATTGGCGCGCCATATCGAGTGGATCGAACGAATAGATGGTTTCTTGATTGATGTCTCCATGACGCAACCGAACACATTTGCCTTGACGCAAATCAATGGCGGGGATGACGATCAAGATTTCCCCCCCCGGCTACGGACGATATTTTTGAGCAAGCGCAACCCCACGGCTCCGCTCTTTTCGGGGTGAAACTGGGTCGCGACCAAATTCCCCCGTGCCACGGCTGAACAAAAAGGCTTGCCATAGAGGGTTTCAGTTAACACAACCCCTTGCTCTTGAGGCGCCGGAAAATAGGTATGGACAAAGTAGTAATAGTCGTTTGATTTGATACCTTTAAAATATTTTGCATATTCATTTCGTGGCCGAAGGGTGTTCCATCCCATGTGGGGAACCACATAATCCTTTTTCTTAAAATCTTTCTCACGAAAACGCACCACCCTGCCTTTGATGACACCCAAACCTGGAACCCCGGGGGATTCCTCACTGCCTTGAAACAACAGTTGCAACCCAAGACATATTCCAAGAAACGGGCGATCTTCACTGATCCAGCGAACAATAAAATCATCCATCCCTTTCTTGGCCAAGTTCACCATGGCCGCGCCAAAAGATCCAACCCCGGGCAATACGAAGAGGTCCGACTCCCGAAGGACATTTTTACTGGATGACACAGTGACCTGGGCGCCTGTAGTGGCCAAAGCCTTGGACACGCTGTGCAAATTCCCCATTCCATAATCGACAACGCCTATCTTCAATCAGAGAACTCCTTTGGTGGAGGGCATGCCTTTGTAACGCTGATCTTTAGCAATCGCCATAGACAGAGCTTTCCCAAAGGCCTTAAAAATCGATTCGGCCATGTGATGATTGTTTCGGCCTCGAAGCAACTTGATATGCAAATTCATTCGAGCCACGGTGCCAAGGGCCCGAAAGAAATCCTCCAACAAATCCAGGTCGAAGGTTTTCCAATCGAGTTTAAAACAAGGCGTTTCATATTCCACCCATGGCCTCCCCGATAAATCTAACGTCACATAGGACAAAGCTTCATCCATGGGCAACAAAAAGAAACCATACCGTTGAATTCCTTTTTTGTCCCCCAAGGCCTCGTCTATTGCGCTGCCCAATGTGATCCCGATATCTTCCACCAAATGATGCGCGTCAATGTGGGTATCCCCCTTGGCTCTGACTTTTAAATCGATCAAACTGTGTTTCGAAAAAAGTTCAAGCATATGATCCAAAAAAGGAAGTGTGGTTGAGACGTTGTATTTCCCTTGCCCATCAAGATTCACGGACAGCTCGACATCCGTCTCCTTGGTGACACGATGTTTGGAGGCCATTCTTTTTTTCATTGTTCTCCCTCTTTCATTCGGACTCTTAAAGCTTCGGCATGTTGGGTGAGGCCCTCCGCTTCTGCCAAACGCAAGGCCGCGAAGGCCCCCTTATTGAACGCTGTTTTTGAAATATCCACAAAGCTGGACCTTCTTAAAAATGTCATCACGGACAACCCTGAAGCGAACCGAGCGGATCGCCCTGTCGGCAAGACATGGCTGGGGCCAGCCCAATAATCCCCCATCACAGCCGGAGAATAATTGTCCAAGAAAAACGTACCGCCATTTTTAAGCGTGTCCAAGACTTCTTGAGGACGTCGCAACATCAACTGGACATGTTCTCCGGCCAAGAGATCCGCTTTTTGAGCCGCTTTACGAATATTGGGCTCATAAAAAAGGTCACATTGGTTCGTTAGTTCAACAGGAATGAGAGCCTTCACTTTTTTCAAAAGATCATTAGAAAGAGAAATAAGAATACTGCGCGACTCCGGGTCATGTTCCGCTTGAGCAGACATATCGGCCGCGATAAATTCGGCATCCGCATATTCATCGGCCAACACCACCAGTTCGCTTGGACCTGCCAATAAATCGATCCCCACCGTCCCAAACAATTGTCGTTTGGCTTCGGTGACATAGGCATTTCCCGGCCCCACAATGAGGTCCACCGCCGGAACCGTTTTGGTCCCAAGCGCCAAAGCCGCCACGGCACCAGGGCCACCTATTTGATAGATCTCTGTCACGCCAGCAATCGACGCCGCCGCTAAAATTTCATCGGTCAAGCGCGCCGGCGGAGTCACCATCACAATTCTTTTCACCCCCGCCAACCGCGCCGGAATGGCGGTCATGAGAACTGTTGAGGGATAGGAAAACCGCCCCCCTGGAACATAGATTCCCACCGACTCAATAGGAGAATAGATCTGCCCCAATCGAACTCCCTCTTTCACGTAGGTCCACGACTCAGGAAGATGTTTTTTCTCCTGATAATGAAAATCCTGAATCCTTCGCGCGCAAATATCCAAAGAACGGCGCATATCCACTGAAACGGCTCCGAGAGACCGCTTGATTCGATCAGCGGATACTTTGAGCCGTTTCGGTTTTAAGCGGACCTTGTCGTATTTAATCAACAACCGCACCAACGTATCGTCGCCGTTTTTGCGAACGTCGCTGATCACTTTTTTAACAAGGGATTCAATATTTTCTTTTTTCATAGCGTAACTCCGCCGCAACCAAAGTGGACGTCGCCCCGGCATGTCGTTTGGCCGGGGCCCAGGTTTTGTTTTTTTAAATCGTATTGGAATAAATTCTGAGAAAAATACAACACCTGGGCCCCGTACCGTTCCATAATAATCTTGGCCGGTACTGTCCAGAACAATAAATTATCATTGAGCTGGACGGCCAAGAAGCGTGCCGGGGCAACGATGATCACCTGTTTTCTTCGCAAATTAACATGAAATTGCGATGTCATCATTTATTAAGCTGGTTTATTGACCCTCTTAATTCGGGCCCCCAACTTCTCGAGTTTCTTTTCCAATCTCTCGTAGCCCCGGTCCAAATGGTAGACGCGAAGAACCGTGGTTTTTCCCTTCGCGGCCAACCCGGCAATGACCAAGGCGGCCCCTGCTCTTAAATCACTGACCATACAACTGCATCCGGAGAGGTGATCCACTCCTCTAATTTTTGCGTTCTTTCCTTCCAATTGGATATCGGCCCCAAAACGGAGTAGTTCTTGAACGTGCAAAAACCGGTTTTCAAAAACAGTTTCTTTCACAACACAGTTGCCTTTTGTGATACTCATAAGCGCCATCCACTGGGCCTGCATGTCTGTCGGGAACGCCGGGTACACATCTGTTTGCACCCCAAGAGATTTGAGTGGCTTCAACCATTTCGCGTGAACGAACTCTCCCTTTTTCTCTATCAATAGCCCGGCCTTTTGGAGAGGTTGCACCACCTTTTCAAGATGAGACAAATTAATATTTTCAATGATGATGTCTCCTTTGCAGGCCGCGGCGGCGATCAAAAACGTTCCCGCCTCAATGCGATCTGGAATCACACGGTGTGTTACACCCGCCAATTTCTTGACTCCTTGGATCACAATTTCAGACGTTTCCAAACCTTGAATGGACGCGCCCATTTTTTGAAGCATGTGCCCCAAATCCACCACTTCCGGCTCTCTCGCGGCATTTTGAATTATGGTGGTTCCTTTGGCGAGCGCAGCCCCCATCAACAAATTTTCAGTGGCTCCCACGCTGGGATAGGGGAGAGGAATAAGCGCACCGATTAAACCCTTGGTTTTACAATCCACATATCCTTCATGAATGCGAACCGTCACTCCCATCCGCTCGAACCCATCGATGTGGTAATTCACCGGCCGGGCCCCAATGGCGCATCCGCCCGGCATACTGACCTCGGCTTTTTTCCGCCGGGCCAACAGGGGCCCCATTACAAGAACACTGGCCCGCATGCGACGGACCAATTCATAGGGAGCCACGCCTGTTAAAGATTGACCTTTGGAAATAACAAGACGAGCCCCTTGGCGTTTCACTTTTTTACCAAGGGTTTCGAGTAGTTTTATAGAGGTCCCTATATCAGCTAGATCGGGAACCTGATCCAACACACATTCTTCGTCTGTGAGCAGTGTGGCAAATAGACAGGGAAGAGCCGCATTTTTAGATCCAGAAATCACCACAGAACCTTTCAGTTTGGCGCCGCCCACTATTTCAAATTGGTCCACTTTTTCTTCCTTTGGCGATTCTGTCATGACCGCCATAATCTTTGAGAATGGTTATTTGTTCAAATCCATTTCTTTCCAAAATTCCTCGAACTTCATCTCCCTGGTCATATCCAATTTCAAGTTCAAGAAGCCCATGGGGCTTTAAGAATTCGAAACTCTCTTGAATCAGGCGTTTAATCAAGGTTATTCCGCCCTCGCCCCCTTCCAAAGCCAACCGAGGCTCGAAAGAAATTTCAGGCTGTAAACGCGGGAGAATAGATGGATGAATGTACGGAAGATTGGCGGCGATCATATCAAAACCTCCCTTCAAATCCGGAGGCACATTTTTCAATAAATCACTTTGAAAAAATTCGATTGAGACTTCATGTTGCAGAGCATTTTTTTTCGCCAGGTCAAGAGCTTCAAGCGAAATGTCACAAGCATAAATTTCCGGAACCTCTTTTGTTGCTTTTGATGTCAGGCAAGCCAACGAAATGGCGATACATCCCGATCCGGTTCCCACGTCCAATATTCGCGGGTTGTTTATGGTCAAATCTCTCACTTCCATCAAAATGTCTTCCACCAACAGTTCTGTTTCAGGACGGGGAATTAAAACGCGAGAATCCACTTCAAACTCAAATCCCATAAAATTTTTTCGACCTGTGATATAGGCCGCCGGCTCTCCCTTCAAGCGTCGCGCAACCGATAATTTATATTCACTCAAAAGTTCTTCGTCCAAAACCTCATCCGCGTGCAACAAAAGCGTGGTCGGTGAACATTGCAGGATAGCCCCCAATAACACGCGTGCCTCCACATCCGGAGACTCAAACCTTGCTTCGCTTAACCGCGCCACGGCCCATTTCAAAGCGTCGCCAATCATAGGCCCCACCAGTTTTGGATTCATATTTTCGTCTCGCGTTTGTCTCTGCTCTGTTTTAAGTTTGTTTCGAGTTTAGAGTTTGAGACTTGTGATTTGGAGTTTAACTGGAATGATTCAGTCGAATCGTACCTAAAGGACCTGCACAAAACGCTGTCGCCCCGGCAATCTTTTGGCCGGGGCCCAGGTTTTCCCCATGAAGAAAACCTGTCTCTGCTCTGTTTTAAGTTTGTTTCGAGTTTAGAGTTTGAGACTTGTGATTTGGAGTTTAAGAGGGAAAAACCTTGTAATCCGAAATCCCAAACCCCGAATTCAAAACAAGTTTGAAACTCAAGGAAAAATAAAATCATTGCGTCACTTCCCCCGATTCCATCAACTCCTGTTCTTTCATTTCGAGTTGTTCCACCATGGGGTCCATGTCTCCACCCAAAAAATGTTCCATGTTGTAGACGGAAAAATTGATGCGATGATCGGTAATCCGGTCCTGCGGGAAGTTATAGGTTCTTATTTTTTCTGATCGATCTCCCGATCCGATTTGTTTACGCCTCATATCACGACGTTCATTAAAAATTCGCTCTTCTTCCGCCTCCTGCAATTTGGCTCGAAGAAGGCCCATGGCCCTCAGGCGGTTTTGTCCCTGACTGCGCTCCTCTTGGCAGGCCACCACAATACCGGTGGGCACATGCGTGATACGAATGGCGGATTCGGTTTTGTTCACATGTTGCCCCCCTGCTCCAGAAGCGCGGTAGGTATCGATCTTCAAATCCTTCATATCCACTTTGACTTCAACTTCAGTGGGTTCAGGCAAGACGGCGACGGTGACGGTCGAGGTGTGAATTCGCCCTTGAGCTTCTGTTTTGGGAACCCTTTGAACCCGGTGGACTCCTTGCTCAAAACGGAACCAACCATAGGCATTGGGCCCAGACACCTCAAACAAGGCCTCTTTCATCCCCCCCACACCAGTGCTATTGAAGCTCAAAATATCAACTGTTAATCCCTTTGATTGTGCGTAACGGGTATACATTCGAAATAAATCGGCCACAAAGAGACCGGCCTCATCTCCACCAGCCCCTGCGCGAATTTCAATGATGGCATTCCGGTCAGCTTTGGGATTACGTGGATGAAGCAATCGCTTGAGTTTTTGGGTTTGTTCCGCGTATCGAGCCTGAACCACCGGTTTTTCCAGTTGGGCCAATTCTGACATCGATTTATCAGAACCCATCAATAGACCTTCGAGGGATTCAAGTTCGGCCGATGTTTTGAGCCATTGTTCCGCCAATTGAGCGATGGGCTCGAGCCGTTTTCGCTCTCGCGCTAATTCAGTGAGACGCGCGGAATCCGTGGATGAAACCGCCGCCATCTCATGATCAATGGTCTTAAAGGTTTCGATGACGTTGAGGACTTTGTCTTTCATGAACATGAAATGACACAAGTTATCCTTGCGCCATCAGACGGTGAGGCGAGCTACTTATCCTTTTTCTTTTTTGCGACGGGGGTAGAGGAGAGAACTTTTTTTCCGGTGTTTTTGGGGAGAGCCTTGGCTATTTTCTTCTGAACCATGGCTTTGCGAACAATCGTTTTACCTTCGGTTTTAGCGAAACGTTTTCCAAACCGTTCCACTCGTCCAGCGGCATCAATGAGTTTTTGTTGACCGGTATAAAAGGGATGGCAATTCGAACAAATATCAACTTTGATCAAAGAAACCGTTGACCGTGTGACAAATTCATTGCCACAAGCGCACTTTATCGTCGAGAGTTCGTATTTGGGGTGAATATCTGTTTTCATAATATGCGTGGGTGTATACAATTATTTTTTAAAAATGAACAACTCTTTTTTCTACAGTAGTTTATTTTTCATCCTGACAGGGTGCTACAAGATACCCATTGTTCCCCGCCTTAACGCTATGAAGGTTCCATAATGGAAACCAAGCTCGACGTTCCATTTGAGCATCAGTTATTGGCAGATAATAAGTTAAGGGAGCATAATAGAGAAATGAACAAAAATTGATCATAAACAAACCAAAAGCGATTTTATTTTTCCGGCTGTCCGTTAACTGAAATCGACCAATTTGTTGAATATCCATAAAACACAGTCCAAAAATAACAAAAGAGATTAAGAGAGTTGGAAAATAGTGATAAAGATACATAACCCTAGATATTTGCGACATAACAACCATATAAGCGAAATATAACAACAATAGGATACCTATCCGACTTTTGGAGGCAAATGTAAATCCTGGGACCAGCACAGAGACGATCCAGAAGGCTGAAGCCACAATAATACCAGCCAATAAAACAAACCAAATCGCGGGATTACATTGTAAATAAAGGTACTTAAATATTTTTCCGTCAGGTGTTTCCCATCTCATATTTATCGCACGGCCTCCAAGTGGCCACATAAAAAAAGGACTTCCATCCTCTCTTGCCTTACAAAGATTTAGTTTGGGAATTCCAGCATTGTCGGATCGAATAAACTTGATAGAGTCAAGAAACATTACAGGATGATTAAATGGATTTCCGGTTTGCTTATTATCCAACCAAGTTCGATAACTATTTGATGCCATATAATATCCTTGATTTTTTAATGAAGGCCGAACATTTTTTAATATAGAGAAATGGAAACACCACACACATGAATAAGCTGCCAAAAATCCGAATGTAAAACGAAGCAAAAATGCCTTCGTCCGAGAGGAATCAAATCTCCACTGCCAAAGAAGGGAAAAAACTAGTGGCGCTAATATTAACCCGGTGATCTTGGTTAAAACGAGGAAAGCAAACGTGACTCCATAAATTACAGCAGGCCAACGAGCAGCAAAGGAAGGTCGTTCTTCCAGCAGAAAGTATTGCCAAAGAACAGCAACAAACCAAAAAATCAGAGACCCCTCAATCATAGCGCCTCGACAAAATACGATGAGCGCATTATCAAATAAGTACATTGAACTTAAACAAAACGACCAAAAAGGGTTTTTTAATAGTTGAAGAAATATTAGAAAAACAAGTGGTACGGTTAACCAACCCAACAGGACAGGGAAAAACCGATAGCCAAAAAATGAAAAATTATTTGGAAACCTACTCGCATACGCAATATCCAGAAATTGATCGTACGATTGATTGGGATTAATGATTTTCTCCCCCAAGGCAATCAGAAGTTTCCCGAGAGGAGGATGATGCTCCATAAAGAATATTCCATGCAGATACTTTTGCGCCAAAGGGAGATAGTAATTTTCATCCCAAAATGCCTGATGTGGGTTCCAATACCCAAAAAAATATGTCCAAAAACCTATGAAAAAAACGAGGATCAAGAAAAAATATTTTGAAATTCTATTATCGTTGACGAGGAGGGAAAGATTTAGCTTTATCATGCAAGGACTTATTAAATCCGGGAATTCTTTTATTCCCCAGTTTCATACCAAATCAGAGTTTGTGTAAATCCAGGTAAAAATGGGAGCGGCCTATCTCTTAAGGAAACCATATAGTTGTAATAATTTGTTACGCCAGCGGGCGCCTGAACCCTTCCACTCTCATTGGGGGAGTTTCTGATAATGAAGCCCCCCAAAAAAATATAGTCAATGACAGGCGACCCACTGGTTGGATCAGTTACGGAATAACTTCCATTGGGAGCCATTATTAAAGCTTCGAGTTCCAATGTCGTTCCAGTTCCAAAAATAGTTCTGTTGGCCTCAGTCGCGTGGTTATCCACTTGAACCCCAATAACAGAGGTGGTTATTAGGCCAATTTGATGGGCATTGGACCCATTGGGATATGTTGCGTTCTGATTTTTATCGGCTTTACAAGGGGAAGTACAACCAGGATATGGATTTAATGGATTATCATTATCTCGTGTTGCCGGATTTCCTGCCAAAGAATCACTTATTAAATCACCATTAACAATTATTTTTCCATTGGCGACAAATAACACCTGCCCATAAACAATTCCATGAATGGTTAAATCTCCCTCAATAAAATAAATATGTTTTGCGAGCTCGGCATTCGCCGTCCCAGCATTTGCGGTTATGTTCGAACAAGTTCTGTCTGTGCAACCCGGAGGATATATTTCATTTCCACTTTTCCATTTTCCAACAGGGATATCATCCGGAAATACGGCATTGCCGGCATAATAGGCCGCCCCTCCTAACACTGACTGGGCCATAGTTTTATAATCATTCATCTTTTGAGCCGTCAATTGAGGGAAAATAGGTTCGGCCGACAATTGATTTACATATCCCGTCCCGGCCACATCACTGGTAAAAAACCTATTGGAAGAGGTCCCATCAACTTCTTCTATTGGGGAATTCGGATAGGGCACATTTAAATCAAATGAAATGGCGCGATTAAAATAAAAAATTCGGTTTACAGAAGGCTTAATTAAACCATTGGCCCAAATCGAAACATCCCGTGCATATATATCTGCTTCCGTTGATACGAAATTCGGACCAATTCCCCATGATGTTTGACAAGCCACAAAAAACCTTCCTGCATTGGCGACTTGGACAACCGCAATGCCCTTTGTTTTATTTATTGTTGATGTGTTGGGTTTAAGGTTTTCCGCTTCAATATAGAGTAAAGCGCACCCATCCAAACCATTAACATCTTTCAGATCCCCACCAAAATTTTCAAGGGCAGCTGTCTTCACCTGATATTGAGAATAGCTGTTTGAGCCTGAAATTATACTGGTTCCAAATGAAGCCCCTCCCAAAGATTGAATGAGGGTCCCATTTATAGTGGTTCCGGAGGCGATTTTTGCCAAGGTCATGGTATAAGCGTCGTAGACGGTTCGGTGAAGCCGATCGCGGATCACTTGGGAATTAATAAGTTTTGCTGCGGACGCGTTAAGTGAAACAATAGCCGCTATAAAACCAATACATATCACTGAAAATAAAAGGGCCCCCCCCAGAAAAAAACCTTTTTTATTATTAGATTTAAAACTCACGACCATATAGAACGGCCTCTACTGGATAGGGAGTCCGGATCGTTTTGAACATTGGGGAGAGAACTCTAATTTCGATGGCCACCCCCCCAATTCTTCCTCCCATGGACACAAACAATTCCTTAAACATGGCCTCATTACCCGGAGCGGGGGCAACCAAATATTCGTTTTTGTAGAGTTCCTTATTACTCAGAAGAACAGAATAGTTGAGCGGTGTGACGGCATAGTTGGCAGCGGCATAGATTTCTCTTATTATTCGAGGAATCGCTTGACTCCCATCATATCTATAAACCACTTTTCGATTTTGTTCTACCCAACGCCGATCTAAATTCCAATTAGCGGGCAAAGCTCCCAACTGAGGTTTGAATTGATCATTGTAGACAATCAGTTCAAGCCTATCGTGGGAAACCAACAATATCCTTTGAGCCCCCCGAACCGTGGCCTGAATTTCATTGTTCACTTCGTGAATTTTGGCCATTTGGGAACCGTGAATGTTTTGAAAAATCAGGGCTTTAAACAATTCCATATTTTTCATCGTTATGACCGAAGCAATTCCTAAGATGACAACCACGAGAATTGTCTCCATCAGAGTCATCCCTTGACCCCGCTTCCCCCTCCATGGTTCAAACCTCAACACGGAGGTCCCGAGCATCCAACTACCCCAATCGGGCAGCATGGGCCAGTCGATGAACTCGAACTACTGGTTGACGAGGAACTCGAAGAACTTGAACTACCACTCGAACTCGAGGAACTGCTGCTACTCCCAGGTCCGCAAGTCCACATATTATCAACAATGATCAAATTGGTTGTGGTTAAAGAAGTTATGGAACCCTCAATCCCCGGAGTTGTCACACAACCATCCGTTACTATTGCCATTACATCCCTGCCTGTCGAAGTTAAATAAAAATCAACATAACCTGCAGCCTCCCCATTCGCATCGGTCACTCCTAAATCTACGGGAGCCAATCCCCCTTTGCTTGATAGAACTTGAACACCGGCACCAGGGAAGACGATGTTTCCACCGCCATGCGTGACACGAACAGTCACATGTGCCGTAAATTTCTTTATCATGGTGATGGTGTCTACGGTCCAAGTTAAACCACTTTTTTTTATTGCATGAGAATACTCTTCATCTATGTAAACCCCATGCGAAAAAATGGCATATGCTGATGTAGCATCATCGGTATCAAAATTAAAACTTGGAAAAGTTGTATGCGCATTTGGCTGGATATATTCTGTAAACACCTTTGGAATATAAGTTTGGTCCACCCTAACATTGGGATTGGCACTAATAGGATTTGGGGTGAAAGAAAATGTAGACGATCCCACAGCATCGGGGATATTCATGGTGAGAGTTCCATTGGACCACGGGACCCGATACCTTGGGAAACCGAAATCTATTTGATCAACAGTCCCGGTCAAATTAATATGTTTTGGTGTTCCAGCGATCACAAGTGTCGTGGGTGTCGCAGTAAATGTTTTTAGATCTGCACCCGATCCGCTGGGAATAACATTTTTATAAGGGACAGTGGTAACTGTTCCTCCAGTTCCACTCACAGTTTGATATGTCAACACCCCATTCGTGGTATCGTATCCAGTGTAGTCCACTTTAAAATCAAGACCTTGATCGTTGACGAGAGTGATGTCGGCCAGGGCTTCAATGGGGACCAAAACCCAATCATACTGGACATGTTGTCCTGCCGGTAACAGTAAGTTATGAAATGCGTAATCAAACGTATTTTGCACATATCCATTAACAAGCACATGATTTTTTAGCACGCCACCAGGGCCTGTGAACGGCAATGTCACCGTCAATGCCAAACCACCAGGGGTATAGGAAGTAGGTTTATAGAGTTTTGTTCCGTAACCAGCGGGTTGGGCCAAAGCCCCATGCGAAGCTCTGATAATCCAATGCCCGGCAGGCCCTCCGGTTGGGCTGGCTTTACGTCTAAAAAAAGGGGAGGTTGGAGCGGGGTAGGCATACTGCTTGTTCAAATTTCCCTCAGGGAAAGGAGGAGTCCTCATATGTTTTGCCGTATTACCGAACATAATCCCGTAATATTCTTGCCCCAAATAGGTAGATAAATTTAATTTGAAAGGTACCAGAGTGGTTGATAATAATTCTTCCGCTATAATTGTATTCCTGTCTGTGTACCCTGGAAGGCCAACGTAATACGCTTGAGGGAGAGATTCTAGATAGGGGATACCATAATCTCCCCCGGTGTAGGTCGTTAGATCAGGTGAGGCCAATCCGACAATTCCACCAATACTTCCGGCCTTTTTAATTCTAAAAACCAAAGTTCCATCTTCATTATTAGGTTTGTCCCATTCGCTTTGGGGGTGTTCTTCGTTATAGGTTTTTCCTTCTTCCACCTCAAAAAGAGTGTTGGGATAAGGCAAATTTCCAGAAGGCACATAGTTATCCATGTTTTGAGTCGAATAGGCGGCCGCCACTTCTTTTCTCTTGGCATGATCTGTTTGCCAATTGTTTCCTGTTGCAAAACTTTCATCCAAAAAATCATAGTCGTAGTGGCGCACCACCGCGGGGTATGCTTCATCAGCGGGATTCCATGTTCCCAAGTAAGGTTCAGGGATATCTGGCATCAAACCACTGAGATAATCTCCAGGGCGCCCCATGGGAATGATGAACCAAGTTCCTTGTTGCAAATTCTTAAAAAAAGCCTTTCCATTGGCATCGGTTTCGATACATGTTCGGGCCAAAACGCGATAGCTGATATCGGGATTAACCTGAAGAACATGGGGAACCGCACAAAACATATATCCCGGAATTCCTTGATTATTATCCGCATCCAAGGCCTCCGCCCATATTTTTCCGGAGGCTTGATCATCATCTCCTTCGTCTGTTAATTTGAATGAACTGGTGAGCGTTTTCGTTTGGCCCCGATGATCTGGCCATGTAACCACCACATCAACATTCGCTACATTTTCTGAATCAATAGCTCCAACGGTGGCTGTGGCATTAAACTTCTGTCGCGTCCATGTATAGGGGGAATTGTCAGGAACGGTATTAAAAGGTTGATCCCGAAGTTCATTTTGAATTTGACGAATTAATTGATTGGCATTGGCCCTATCAGAATTGACGACTGCCGAGATAGAGTAGTTTTTTACAAAGCCCAGAACCGAGAGTCCTACTATCATGAAGATAGAGATGGCCATCAACAATTCAATTAAAGAAAGCCCCTCCTGATGTTTTGAGAAAATCCTAGATCTCTTCATTATTCTAGTCCTCTACTCGATAATGGGTTAACCATTTCACACTTATGCAACATTCCGACCACCAAACCTCGCGTCACATTGGTCACGACACTAATTATTTCGCAAGGGCAAAATTAGGGCGAACCTGTGACATTGGTCATAGGATAGGTTGGAGACGAGGGATTTTCCAGGTCAATCTTTTATCTATTTTCCAATTACTATCGACGGAAAATGGCTGTTTTTTGAGGTTGATTTACCCCGACACCTCCATGGACTTGAGGAAGTCTTTATTGGACTTGGTGGCGCCCAGTTTTTCGAGCAGAAGTTCCATGGCTTCGATGGGGTTGAGCGAGGAGAGAACCTTTCGAAGGATCCAGACTTTGTTGAGTTCGTCGGGGCTGAGCAAAAGTTCCTCTTTGCGAGTGCCTGAACGGGTGATATCGATGGCGGGGAAAATGCGGCGGTCTGCCAATTTGCGGTCCAAATAAACCTCCATGTTCCCGGTTCCTTTGAATTCCTCAAAGATCACGTCGTCCATACGGGACCCGGTTTCAACCAAGGCCGTGGCGAGAATGGTTAAACTTCCCCCCTCCTCTATGTTCCGCGCGGCGCCAAAAAACCGTTTGGGTCGTTGCAGCGCGTTGGAATCAAGCCCGCCGGAGAGAACGCGTCCACTGGAAGGCGTTACGGTGTTGTAAGCGCGCGCGAGCCGCGTGATGGAGTCCAAGAGAATAATCACATCTTTTTTCATTTCAACCAGGCGCTTGGCTTTTTCAATGACCATCTCGGCCACTTGAACGTGCCGGTCGGCCGGCTCATCAAAGGTGGAGGAGATCACTTCCCCTTTCACGGACCTTTGCATGTCGGTCACTTCTTCGGGGCGTTCATCAATTAAAAGAACGATGAGCACCGCTTCCGGGTGGTTGGTGGTGACGGCGTTGGCCATTTTCTGAAGGAAAATGGTTTTACCCGTGCGAGGCGGCGCCACAATCACACCGCGTTGTCCCATGCCGATGGGAGCGATCAAATCTAAGACGCGGGTGTTTAAGTCTTCCTTTTTCGTCTCCAAGCGAATCCGTTTTTGGGCATAGAGCGGCGTTAAATTATCGAAGAGCTGCCGCGACCGCAGTTTTTCCACGGGTTCTTGATTCACATGTCGGACTTGAAGAAGCGCAAAAAATCGTTCTTGATCCTTGGGCGGACGCACCTGTCCTGCCACGGTATCCCCTTTTCGAAGCGCAAACTTTTTGATTTGGGAGGGCGATACATATATATCGTCGGGTCCTGGCAAATAATTGTATTCCGGTGAACGCAAGAAACCAAACCCGTCCGGCAAGATTTCTAAAACACCTTCTCCCAAAATTACGCCGGCGTCTTTGGCCCGAGCCTCCAATATACGAGCGATAAGCGCTTGCTTTCGAAGCCCCGCCACATTTTCGACTTTGGCCTCATGCGCAATTTTGATCAATTCACTCAATTGCATTTTGGCCAAAACCGCCGCGTCCAATTGGTTTTTGGCTTCCTGGATCGAGGTATTCGCCGCGGCAGGAACAGCGCTGGGATTGATCGGCGGAGTGATTACAGATGACTCACCGGTGACACTGGTCGGTGCGTCTTGTTTGACGGGAGGTGGTGCTTTGACTTCAGTGGAGCGCCTCTCCACAACAGGTTTTTCGTTATGAGGACGATCAGGAGAACGACGTTCTCCGTGGGGTTTTTCGGTTGGGCTTTTAGGGTCTTGCGGCGATTCCATTACTTTCCTCCAGGGTGGTTTGCGGTGGGAAGATGATTTTGAATTGATGTCCAAATCTCATCCACTTGCTTTTTGGTTTTCTTGAGGGATTCATTGTTGTCGATAACAAAATCCGCTCGTTTTACTTTTTCACTTAAACTCATCTGCGCTTTTATCCGGCGTTTCGCGTCCTCAATCGAGACTCCTTTATTTTTGAGCCTTGTCAGTCGATTTTTCATATTCGTATTAACCACGAGAATTGCGTCAAAAAACTTTTGCCAGTTGGATTCATAGAGGAGTGGGATATCTATCACCACAAATTCGCATCGGGGAGTCTTCAATGTTTTAAATATGGAATCACGAACCAGCGGGTGCAATATTTTCTCCAAAACTCTCCTTTTTTTAATTGAACCAAAAACGATCTGAGCCAAGGCCTTTCGATTGAGAGAACCATCTTTCATCAAAACCGACGTTTCAATTTTTTTTTGAATTTCACTTAGAACATGGGGATCACGAAGATATTGATGAACGATGGCATCAGCATCCACCGCCCATGCCCCCTTCTTTCTGAACATATCGAGAACCGTTGATTTTCCTGAACCCAGTCCTCCAGTAACTCCCAAAACATACTTCCAATGGGGCCAAAGCCGCTTATTTCTTGCGTTCGCCATACTTCCGCATGGTTTCATGTTCTTCTTTGGTTAAGCTGTCCAAACCCTTGGCTGAAATCTTTTCGAGAATCCGGTCCACTTCGGCTGACATGTCATCTGTCGGGGAATGCACTTCAAATTCGGTGATCGGAGTTCGGCGATGATGTTTGCGCTTTCCAAGGGGGTTTCGAAAACGCCGATCGGCTTGCCACAATCTCAACGCCGCCAACCATCCTGGAAATTTAAACCACAGAAATCCGGTCAACATTCCGCCCAAATGGGCGAAATGCGCCACCCGCCCTCCTCCAGATCCCACCGCCGACACCAATGTCAAAAGCGCGATAAACAGTACCGCTTGAATGGCTCTGAGCGGAAAAAAGAAAAATAAGTAAATAACCGCGTCTGGAAATAAAAATCCAAAGGCCAACAGAAGACCATAAATCGCGCCGGACGCCCCCAAAACCATCACTTCGGGAGCAAGGAAAAATTGACAGAGCGCCGCTCCAACTGAACAAACAAAATAATATCTCAGAAATGTTTTCGTGCCCCACAAACTCTCAATGTGGGGACCAAACATCCACAACGCGAACATGTTAAAGAACAGATGCCAGCCATTGCCATGGAGGAAGGCGTAGGTGATCAATTGCCAAATCCAATATTTCGTTAAAACAAGCAAAGGCGTGAGGCCAAAAAACACTTCAATCGTTGGGCGAGGCAAAGCCATTTGAAGGAGGAAAACAACCACATTGGCTGTCACCAAAAACTTCACGCCTTTCGTGAGTTGATCGAACGGGTTGGCTCCGCGAAAAACGCTCATGCCGCCACGGGCTCCTTTATTTTTTCCATGTCAGCCCAATTGTGCCCGGTTTTAATGTCGACCACCAAAGGAACACGAAGTTTAAAAGCGCCCTCCATGCCATGACGAATCAAAGGCAGAGCTTTTTTCAACTCGTCTTTGGGACAATCAAATAGGAGTTCATCGTGAACTTGGAGGAGCATTTTGGTTTTCAGGTGGCTTTTCTTAAGGTCGTCAAAGACGCGGATCATGGCAAATTTTATGATGTCAGCAGAAGTCCCTTGAATGGGAGTGTTCACCGCCACTCGTTCGGCAAAACCGCGCGTGAAGGAGTTGGCGGAATTAATTTCGGGCACGCGGCGCCGCCGTCCAGCCAATGTTGACACCACCATTGTTTTCCGAGCATTTTCCAAAGTCGATTCAATCCAAGCCCGAACCCCCGCATATTTTTCAAAATATTTCTGAATGAACTCCTTGGCTTTATCCATGGGAATATTCAAACTTTGAGACAAGGCATAGGCCTGTTGTCCATAAACAATCCCGAAATTGATGGCTTTCGCGCTGCGACGCATCTCAGGGGTTACCTGTGCAAGCGCCACATTAAACATGTCGGAGGCAGTCGCAGCATGAACATCTCCTCCCTGGTGAAAAGCTTCAATCAACGCGGGGTCCCCCGACATATGAGCCAAGGACCGCAGGTCAATTTGGCTGTAATCTGCCGAAACCAAAACCTGTTGGGGAGAGGCCACAAAGGCCCTTCGGATGAGGCGTCCGTTTTCCGTTCGTATGGGAATATTTTGCAAATTGGGTTCACTGGAACTCAAACGTCCCGTGATGGTCCCGGTCTGATTAAAAGAAGTGTGCACCCGGCTTGTTTTCTCATCGACCAATTTAAGAATGGATTCCACATAGGTGGAATTAAGTTTACCGAGTTCTCGAACCAGGATAATTTTCGCGCAGATGGGATGGTCTTGAGAAAGTTTATTCAACACCTCTTCGTCTGTGGAAAAGCCGGTTTTGGTCTTTTTAACGGGGGGCAATTTCAATTTTTCAAACAAAATCCGCGCCAATTGCTTGGGTGAATTTAAGACAAATTCTTCTCCAGCCAATTTAAATATTTCTTGTTCAATGGCTCGCCGCTGCTTTTCAAAAGATTTTCCAATGTCCGCAAGATAAGGAACGTCCACCCTGAT
This sequence comes from Elusimicrobiota bacterium, assembly GCA_022072025.1. Classification (NCBI taxonomy): domain Bacteria; kingdom Pseudomonadati; phylum Elusimicrobiota; species Elusimicrobiota bacterium. The sequence continues at coordinate 383,257 of JAJVIP010000002.1, read as the reverse complement.
ACCCGTCGACTCCATGGATTGAATAATCTGCACCAAAGGCATTTCAAGATTTTCAAAAAGTTCGCGCGTTCCTTCATCGTCGAGCTTTTTATTGAAGACATCCACCAAACGAAACACCACTTCGGCATCAGCCGCCGCGTAAGGGGCCGCTTGCTCAATGGGAACGAAGGAAAAATTGGCGTCGGGACTTTTGCCAATCAACTCATCAATTCGAGTCATGCGTTCGTGGAGAATATCGGCGGCCAAGTCTTTAAGGCCGAAACTATTTCTCCCTGGATCGACGCAATAGGCTGCGATCATCGTATCGAAAAAAGGGCCCACGACAAAGATTCCGTGGCGTTCAAGAATGGCATTGTCGAACTTTAAATTTTGCCCGCATTTCAGGAGTGTCTTTTCTTCTAGGAGAGGTTGCAAAACTTTGGATGTTTCAATCCAAGGCAATTGATCGGGTGCCCCCATGTAACTGTGTTTCACAGGAATGTACCAAGACTCCCCTTCCTCCACACTCACGGCCACCCCCACAATGTCGCATCGGGACGTGTCAAGCCCATCCGTTTCAAGGTCATAGGAAAGACGTTTGGCTTTTTTTAATTTGGACTCAAGAGTTTTTAAAGAAGCCAAGGACAACACGGTGTGAACCACCCGTTTGGTGTTGGCTTGAAGCGTCGGATCCGCCACGTCGTCAGATACGCCGTAAAGGCCCCCACGAAACTCAAAACGAGTCAACAGTTCAGACAAAGTCGCCGAATCAGGAGATTGTATTTTGAGGTTTGATATTTTTTCTTTAAAGGGAACATCGGTTTTCAATCGAATCAAATCTCGATTTGAAAAAACCTGTTTTTTAGCCGCCGCCAATTTTTCCTTGAGAGAGGGGCTGTTTTCTTCCAACTTTTCGTAAATCTTTTCCAACGATCCATGGGTGGCTATCAATTTTGTGGCGGTTTTTTCCCCCACGCCCGCGGCGCCCGGCACATTGTCCACTTTGTCGCCCAAAAGGCAGAGGTAATCAATCAATTGTTGGGGCTTGAAACCATAACGCTCAAAGACTTTGGCCTCGTCATATTCCACCTTTTTAATTTCATCTTTGACATGAATGCGGGGGCCCACCAATTGGAGGATGTCCTTATCCCCGCTGAGGATCAGGACCTCATAGCCCGCATGTTCTGCTTGAACGGCCAAGGTGGCAATAATGTCGTCGGCTTCATACCCTTCCATTTTTATGCAAGGGAGCCCCCAGGCCCGCGCCAATGCCTCAGCGAGCGGCAATTGAGGGACCAAAGAGGGGTCCAATTCCGTGCGGGTGGCTTTGTATTCTGCATATTGAACATGGCGAAAAGTTGGAGAAGGGGTGTCGAAGCAAACCGCCATATATTCCGGTTTTTCTTCTTTTAGGACCTTGGAAATCATCCGGGAAAACCCGTAAACAGCATTTAAGGGTTCGCCTTTCGAATTGGTTAAAGGAGGGATGGCATGAAACGCGCGATGAATGTAACCGCTGGCGTCAAACAAACATAATTTGGACATAAATTTTATTTTGGGGATTCTTTAAAACAGCAGGATTTAAGACTTAAGAAAATAAATCGAAACTTATGATTTCAACAATCGGGAAATTTCTTTTCGCCACAAAGAAGCCATGGCCGGATTGTAACCTTGCCACGCTTTGGTGACATGACCTTTTTTGTCAATAATATAGAAAGCCGGAATACCGCTGACTTGATATTTCTCATCAATGCCGGAGTTACCCGCCATCACCACCCGGTTGGACACCTTTCGCTCGGCCAAAAACCGACGAACTGAATTTGGGTTGGCATCAACACTGACACTTAAAATCACAACATCTTGATTTCTAAATTCTTCCCCTAATTTCTCAACCTCTGGCATCGAAATAACGCAGGGTCCGCACCAAGTGGCCCAAAAATCAAGAAAAACAACCTTCCCTCGCAATGACTCCAGTGTGATTTTTTGACCTTTTAAATCCGACACCTGAAAGTCAGGGGCTTTAACTGTTCGAGAGGTGTAATCCGCTTGGGTCTGACATCCGAAAGAGGCGCCCAGTACAATCGCGCCAAGCAATAATTTTCGAACCAAATTAGATGAGTTTTTCGAGAACAGATTTAATCTCTGGTTTTGGGCGAACACCCGTTAATTGGTCAGCCAATTTCCCATTTTTAAAGAACAAAAGCGCTGGAATCGCGGATATGGAAAATTGGGAGGCCACATTGGGGTTATCGTCCGTGTTGAGTTTGCAGATTTTTGCCCGACCGGCATATTCTTGGGCCAATTCGGCAATCATAGGGGAGAGCATTCGGCAGGGACCGCACCAAGGCGCCCAAAAATCGATAAGGACAGGCTGGTTGGATTGAAGAACTTCCTTTTCAAAATTCTGATCTGTTATTTCAATTTCACTCATGTTAGTTTTCCATTCGGGATAGATTTGGGAGATGATTTACGAAGGCAGGGCGATCATAATATATCCCACCCCATTTATGTCAAACGTTAAAAACCGTCGGAAGGCTTAAAAGTTCCGTTAAGAACTTTTCTTTTCCCAGAGGGACCGACCGCGATCCCACAACTCTCGCCATTCAGCCCTTTCACGTTCCCAACCTGCACGAAGATTCTCTTTTTCATTGATGAGTATTTGCAAACGAGTCGAGAGGTGGCTCATTTCCTTGTCTTTTTCCTTCAGGAGTCGTTCATACTCAGTAATGGTTTGACCCATAGCCGTCGCATCCTGTTCTCGCCTGGAAAACGCTTGCTGCAATTGTTGAATCACCTGATCTCGACGTTCGACTTCCCCCCGCAACATTTCCATTTTGCTATCAAGGGAATATATTTTCTCGTCTTTCATTTGCAGTTCTTCTGAACATTTCTTTTGAATCTCCCGTTCTCGCTCCTGATGGGTGTTCAACTCCTGCTTAAGCGCCTGGAAAGATTCATTCAATTTAGATTCCCGAATTTGAGCCGTTGAACTCCTTAAATCAAAATTCTTTTGCATCCGGGTGATCTTCAATTCAAGAGCCTCAATTTTCTTTAAATAGTTATCTCGCTCCGCGTCCCAATGGAGTCGGAGATTTTGGGATTTCCGAGAAAACCCCACATAGTCTTCAGCCCGAGCTTTCTTCACATTAAGTTCAAGCGACCGCAATAAATGGTTTTCTTCTTCCAAATCCGCCCGTTGTTTTCTCGTTTCCTGAAGATCCGTCAACGCAATTCGCAACTGCTGCTCTTTGGACTCGAGCATTTTCCGCCATTGATCCTCGATCGCTTTGACTCGAAATCGAAAATAGTCCCAACTTTTCTTGAGAAGAAAATGGTCGGAGGCCAACGGCCCCGTCCCATAGGCTCCGGAGTTGAGAGCGCCTTTGGGCCCCAAACGCTCCATGGTTTCGTCAAACTGACGATCAATTTCGTCAAATTCTCTTTTCATTTTTTTAATATTCGTTCAATTTCATCTTTCAGCTTCATCACTTCGAAGGGTTTGGCCATATAACCCGTTGCTCCGGCTGATATAATTTTTTCCTCATTTTGCAGCGTGTCATAGCCCGTCAAAGCCAAGATGGGAACTTTTTTTGTGGCTGGAAAGGATCGCAAATGCTCACACACCTCAAATCCAGTAATCCCAGGCATCATGAGGTCCAAAATAACCAGATTCCAGCCAGGAATTTTCCACGATCCACCTCGGAATTGAGTCCCATCAGCAATATGTTGGATTTCAACGTCTTTAAAAAATCCATTTAATACGGTCACGATCGTTTCTGAAACGTCCCGATCATCTTCGACCAAAAGGACTTTCATTTAGGCCACCTTCTTAATCGAATTTTTGACGGGAAGAATCACAAAAAAAGTCGCCCCCCGATTACTCCCAGCGCTTTCCACTCGCATGTCTCCGCCATGTTTTTGAATAATCCCCATGGACACCGCTAACCCCAATCCCGTTCCCTTTCCTATTTCTTTGGTGGTAAAAAACGGCTCAAAAACGCGACCCAAATGTTCCTTGGCAATTCCAACCCCGGTGTCTTTGACCAAAATTTCCAGCCAGGGACCTTGAGCTTTTCGAGGAGGCGCCCCTTTTCTGCGTTCTGGAAGCGACAAGTTGTCATTGTGAATTCGGGAATCAAGCGTGAGGGTGCCGCCTTTGGGCATGGCCTGAATGGCGTTGTTGAATAAGTTAAGAAGAACTTGTTGCAATTCGGAATTATTCCCCTCAATCGCTGGTAAACTCCGAGTAATGCGATGTTCCACATTGATGCGGGCCCGCTTGAGATCGGCCTCGCACAGTTCAAGCGTGGCTTCTACCGTTTTATGCATATCGATTTCTTCAAAAGCTGTTTGACTGGGGCGGGAAAAATCCAACAAACCGCGCACAATTTTCTTGCATCTCAAAGCAGCCTGTTCGATCTTTTGAATTTGCGGATAGGACGCGTCCTTCTCTCCCAAACGCGCCATCAATATTTGAGCTTGCCCCAACACAGCCGTTAACGGATTGTTGATTTCGTGGGCCACCCCTCCCGCCAATTGTCCCACCGCGCTCATTCGGTCCATGTGAACGGCCTGCATTTGCAATTGCTTTACGTTTTCCGCCATAACATTAAATGCATCCGCCAACACTCCCAATTCATTTTTTGATTTCAAATCAATCCGATGATCCCAGTGACCTTTACCGAATTCCATGGCGCCACGACGAAGAACTTCAATGGGAGTCATCACGGCTCGATACAGAGACCTAAATAAAACCAGTCCCAGCAAGGTTGCAATCGCCAAAGCAATAATGACCATGGACTCAACACTTTTGGTTAATTTCTTGCTTCGTTCAAACATCTGTTGTGCTTCTTCAGCCTTTTCCTTTTCCAGAACTGAAATTTTTTCGATTACATCTTCAAAAATCGTTGTGGCTTCCTCAAAAGCTTTAATCTTGTTGCCTTTTTTAAATTGTTGAACCACGGATGTCGCTTGTTTCTCTGTTTTTTCAAATTGATCGAAAAATTTAATTGCCCATTCGGGATTGCTCTTGGCCAATTGTTCCTTGAGGGTGAGCGCATTTTTTCTTGAAATCCTTGAGGCCTCTGAGAAACTGATCCATTCACGTTCATCATCGAGTAACAAGTAACGATTAAGGGAGGATTTCTCGCGGCTCAAACTGGCTTTCAATTCTCGTATGGCATCCAACGAACCCATCGAATCAATTGATTGGCGAAAGGCGCTTAAAATGACAGGCCCCCCCACCAACAACAACCCTCCAATCACACACAAAAGAGTGATCATGAGGACCATAAATGAAGCCAACCGCTGACGAATACTCATCACCGCGAAGGGTAAGTGAATCGTGTTGAAATTTCCAGGTACTTTTAAATTTGGAAGGTGGGAATTTTTTGGGATTCGAAAGGAATGTGAAGTTGGGGTTGAATGGCCAGACCGACCGAGTCGCTTTGTCGGCCATATTTCTTTTTAAAAAAAGCGGCCGAAGCAATCATGGCCGCATTGTCAGTGCAGAGTTCTGAAGAAGCGAAACAAACCTGAATATTCGCCCCCTGAACCCTTTCAGAGAAAAGCTTTCTCAAACGGGAATTGGCCGCGACCCCCCCTCCCACAACAATATGATTGACTCGCAAGGACCGAGCGGCCGCCAAAGTTTTGGTGACCAGAACATCCACAACCGCTTCCTGAAACCCTGCGCACAAATTCTGTTTTTGGGAGAGATTCCACCGTTTTTTTTCTCTCAGCCGATAAAGAACGGCGGTTTTTAGGCCGCTAAAGGAAAAATCCCATGTTTTTGGTAACCAAGGCCTCGGAAACCGTTCTGATTCCGGGTTGCCCTGGCGTGCCAATCGGTCAATGAGGGGACCGCCGGGATAGCCCAAATTCATCATTTTGGCGACTTTATCGAAAGCTTCACCCGCCGCGTCATCTCGCGTTCGTCCCAACAAAGCATAGCGGCCCCATTGCTGAGAAAAAATGAGTTCAGTATGTCCCCCCGAAACAACCAGGCCCAAAAACGGCGGTTTTAATTGAGGATTCCCCATCAAGGGAGAAAGCAGATGCCCTTCAATATGATTCACCCCCAAAACAGGGATCTTGTGTATCCATCCCAAGGTTTCGGCGACCATTCGCCCCACCAGCAAGGAACCCACCAAACCCGGGCCGACAGTGACCGCGATGGCATCGATTCCTGAGAGCTTTGAATTGGATCCACTTTTCTTGAGCGCAGCCTCTATAACCCGGTGAATGGTGATGAGGTGGGCCCGGCTGGCCAATTCGGGGACAACACCTCGATAGGGTTGATGGAGAGGAATTTGGGTGGCGACGAGGCTGGAAAGAATCTCTCGACCGTTTTTAACGACAGCCGCGGCCGTTTCATCGCACGATGTTTCTATTCCAAGAATTTTCAAGGCAGGAGAGTGAACTTAAGGTTGAGCGAATTGAATTTCTTGATACACACGTGAACCGCGTTTAACCACCCAAGTGGGCACCGATTCACGCATTTCTTCTTTGACCTCCGCTCCAGACTCTTCAAGTTCCTTCATAAGGATTTTCTGTTTATCAGGAGAAACACGCGCCACACTCAATCGATGAACCACCCACTCCCCTTTGGGATCTTTTCTAATTTCATGAATGCTGGAGAGCAAATCCCCATCTGAAACGCCGATTTGAGAGAGCCCAGCGCGCAGGACAGAACCGAATTTTGCATCCCATTTTTTTATCGAAAACCGCGCCGTTCTTGCCGTCAGCCACCAACATCCCGCGCCCAAAGCGACCAATGCCACACTAAAAACTAACTTTTTCACCCTTCTTTTTGTCCCATGAAGATGGTTCTAATTTTAAGGACCTCCATGGCTCGCTCCAAAGCCACGTCGACCACGCGCTCTTTTTCTGGGACAGCCGACTGGCTTTCTTTTCCCTTCGCATAAATTTCTTCCGATTGAGCTTGAAGTTTTGCTTCGGTTTCACGATCCACGGGTATTTCAATATCGGGTTGAATCCCCCCTTTTCCAGATTTGGGATCTCTATGAATGGAACGGCCCGATGGAGTGTAATATTTGGCGGTGGTTAAACGAAGTCCGGATCCATCGTCCAAACTAATCACGGACTGGACGCTTCCTTTTCCAAATGATTCGCTGCCGATTAAAACCGCTCGCCCCCAATCTTGCATAGCCCCCGCAACAATTTCTGATCCAGAGGCCGACCCACGATTAATCAACACCACAATTGGCAGTTTTTTATAAGGAGCCGTTACCCCCGCTCTGAATTCTTGTCGGGGCTGCGCACGTCCTTCCGTATAAACAATAAGCTTCTGATCACCAATAAATTCTTTGCAAACATCCACAGCAGAAACCAGAAGTCCTCCTGGGTCATTGCGAAGATCCAAAATCAAACTTTTCATGCCTTGTTTCTCAAGGTTTTTTAATGCGATTTCAAGATCCCGCACTGTCGGTTCAATAAATTCAGTAAGCCGAACATGGGCAATCCCATCTTTGAGCATACGTGAACGAATGCTCACGATCTGTATGTTCTCCCGCGTCAAGGTAAATGAGATGGGCTCTTTAACACCTTCTCTGGCCAACGTCACCTTAACCTGTGTTTTTGGAGCCCCTCGCAACTTTTTAACCGCGTCTTGCAAGGTTACGCCTTGGGTCGAAACATCATCAATCATGATGATTCGATCTTCAGGAAGAACGCCCGCCTTATAGGCTGGCGTATCAGGCAAAGGAGTGATCACGGTCAACCATCCTTCTTTCATCATGATACGGATGCCCAATCCACCAAACTGTCCTTCGGTGGTGGTTTGCATTTCTTCCCGGGCTTCGGGAACCATAAATTGACTGTAGGGATCAAGCGTGGCCACCATGCCGGCAGCCGCTCCATAAATCAGGTTTTGTGCGTCCACTTCTTCGACGTAATTTTGATTGATCTGTTGGTACACATCCAACAACAACTTCAGTTGTTCAAAAGTTTTATCAACCTGTTTTGAATTATCCTCTGCGGGGGATTTCTTTGCGGCTGGTATCGGACTGGAAGTTAAACCTAAAAATGCAATGGCTAAGAATGAACGTAAAATCATTTTTCTGCGGCATTGATTAATCATTTCAAAGGACTCCTTAATTTCAGTTCCATCTTCTTATCATCCAACAATAAAAACGGCAAGTATTTTAAAATTATTTTTCACTTTTCAGATTTTGACATCCAAGGGATGGGGTTTGTTGATTTTCCGTAAAACCTGAGCTCAAAATAGGATTCATACCCCCCCGCGGTTCTCGGTCGGGCTTGGCCGATCGAGTCGCCCTTTTTAACCCATTGACCTTTCTCTACAGTCCACTCTGCCAATTGCCCATAAACTGTGAACCAATCCCCAGCGTGTTCCACAACAACCATATTTCCATAACTCATGAATTCACCGGCGTACAAGACCTTACCATCGGCCACCGCGATAACCGACGCCGGTGATTGACTGGCTATTACGATTCCGTTTGATATGTAGGTGGTTCCCGATTTTGGATGTTGCTGACGGCCAAACCGGGTGGCCACCATTCCTTTATGAGGCCAGGGAAGCGATTGGCTCAATATGGGGGAAGCTCCGCTCACCTGTTTTATTCTGCGTTCCTCTTTTTGGGATTCCGCTTCATCTCTCGCTTTTGTTCTCAATACATCAATGAGGGAGGCCAATTCTTCAGCGGTTTTCTGAAGCTCTTTTAACTCGTTGTCCAAAATTTCCTGACGTGTCTTTTTTTTATTCAGTAACCGCTCACGGTCTTCGGTTAGAGCCAGCATGTTGGCCAACTTATCCTCTTGTTTTTTCGCTTCCTGACGAATGACCTGTTGCGTATCCACCAATGAATTAAGCTTTTCTAAGCTTTTTTCCTTTTTCCCCAATGCTTCGGACAATTGATCAGCGTGGGCATTAAATATCTGACGAGAGAAAACAGCTTGGCGAGAATCAGGCGTGGTTAATAAGCGAGCCAATTGATAGGTCTTATAGGCAGATTTAAGAGATTCTTGTCTCACGGAAATGGATTGGGCCAACTGATCGTGTTGATTTTTGGTTTTGGCCAATTGTTGTTCTATCTCGCCCACTTTGTGTTTGGTGTAGCCCAAGGAGGTCTGAAAATTTTTGATCTTTTGGGATCCTTCGCTCAATTCTCGTTTCAATGCCTCCGCTTCTGCATCAAGGCGCTGCCTTTCCGCTTTTTTTTGATTTAACTCCTCTTGAACTTTTTCAAGGTCCCGTGTCTTAAATTTAATTTCCTTGGGGGTTTCGGCTCCGAAGAGAGGCGAAGCAATCAACAGCAAAATCAACAGGGTTATATTTACCACAGAAAATATAAGAGAGCGGCTCCGACTCCAAAAGAAAAGAATGTAACAGCCGATACACTGGCCACATTTTTTATTGACCACCAAGAAGATTTTGAACCAAGGGTCATTCGGACCACCAAAACTGACAATAGAATTGAAAAGAAAGCTCCCATCAATGACAAAACCAACTTCACCTGATGCCACAACCCTCGATAGGTTTGAATCACTTCAAGAGCCCTGGGATCAGAAGCGACATCGACCACACCAGGGAACAATTTCACTTCTTCCGCTGATTCATGAATTTTAACGGGGCTGAAATATTCAGCTTGCCAGCGAACCCGCCAAGCCGACGGAAAGGGGTTTCCTTCAATTAATTTTAAATTCTCTGCTAGTTTTGAATCCATTTTCGTGACTTCCAAAATTTCTTCCGCTGACTGAAAAGTGACTTCTGAGACCCCATCGATTTTTTTTAAATATCGCCCCACCTCATCCAAAGCCACGGAATCTCCCTCCGCCAACACCAGCCAATCATAGGAATTGATTGCCCCACTCCAGGCCTTGAAGGTTTCATTCTTTAACAATATAAGCCCCCCCACCGATCCACCCAAAAAAAGACCAGTTGCTGCGGCCAGTACAAAAGCCCATGGGCCCAGTTTTCTTTTGATGGGAAAAACATTTTTCATATGGGCCATTTGACGTTTCAGGGGAATGAGAACTTCTTCTTCAAGTGTGGTCATGGGCGGGAGTTTACAAAGATTATTTAAGATGATGGACGGTTTGTAATGAAGCTTCCTTCAATTGCCCCACCAAAATTCTCGAGGGAACGGAGTTCTTTCGGATCAGGGATTCCACCGCGCTTAAAATAGTTGATTCGTCCGCATCCCACGGGAGAAAGGGGAATTTAAAATATTCACAGATTCGACCCACTTTTTCCCAATCCCCTACACCGATAAAAGATTTTCCTGCCAAGGCCGCCAAAACAAGCCCATGAAATCGAGCGCTGATAATCCAATCAAATCCAGAAATCTGGCGAAATGAATTTTCAGAAAATGAAGCGGAAAAAAAGTCATCTTCTGGAAGAATAGCCAATCCATTAAATTCTCTTAGGTGGGCCCATTCTGAGCGCGGTTCAAACAACATCCCTTTGATCCTCCATTTTTTTTCATCTCTTAAAGTTCGCGCCAAAATGGCAAACAGCGTACGCCCTTCGGAAGGACAGGGAAATCGAGGAATGATAAGAGCCGACGAAGGAGACAAGGAATAACGTTCATTGGGACGGGGCTCAAATTCCAAAGAGAAAACAGGATCCGCAGTCAGATGAAGCGAAAAAGAGGGAAGCCCCATATCGGCAAGTATTTTCTTAGAGGCTTCATCTCGAAGCGTAATTGTCACATGCGGGGAACACAAAACCTGTTTCGTCAGCCACTTAGAAAATGGGCCTTTCAAAGATTCCACTCCCATCGCATATAGAACCACAGGGGTTTGCAATAACCGTGACAACAAAACCAAGGAAAGGTAATAAAGCAGAGATTTCTGGGACGTTTTATTTTGCAACAGTCCCCCTCCCCCCAACAACAAGAAATCATGGCGCCATATTGCTGGAATCAGGGCAAATATGTTCCAGCGCGAAAGAGCGTGAGCTTGATGAAATCGAACAGTTTCCATGGGAGCGTGGGACAAAACGGTGACTGAAATTTGTCCATAACGTCTTTTAAGTTGGAGGAGAATTGATGATAGGATAAGTTCATCCCCCAAATTCCCGAAACCATAATATCCGGCAATTAAAACTTTCATTTCCGAGAGTGTAACAGGATGAGCCCAGGTAAAGCCAGGGAAACGCCCAACCAAAGTCCATTAAATGTTCGAATCAGTCCAAGATGAAGAGGCGAATGAAAATGAGTGAAAGTGTTCAAAATTGAAATTTGCCCCAGCAACCCCAACCAAAGGAAAAACCGGGCCCAACCGTCCCGCTGGTTCCCTTTTTTTATAAGCGCAAGTCCCAAAAGAAATGAAGGGTGACCCACAAGAAATTCTTTAAACCTGGGCCGAACCACCAACACAGCGTCCAACCAGTCTCGAAAAGAACGTTCTGTATCGGTTACTGGCACCAAGGGAAAATTCCCGCTTCTCATCAAATAAAAAATTAACAACAACCCAAGCCCCCCCACCAACCACAGCACATATTTTGTTTTGATTGAGGCCTCTAGAAATTGGCTCCATTCCTTTTTATTGATCAGGTACACCCCGCCCGCAAACAAGGGGATTAAAAGCTGAAGTTTCACTCCACGAAATGAATCGATCCCCAAAACTGAAAAGGGGGTTGCCCCCCAGCCATGGATCAGTATTCCAGTCAAAACCGTAACTGATGAAACAATCAAAAATGTAATTCCAATAGAAAAAGAAGAGCGCACACTCCAAATCAGCAAAAGAACAGGGATGATAATTGAGAGGACGAGCGCGGCTTTCAGGCTCACTCTCTTATTAGACCACACGGGAAAGGTTTGAAGCGGCCCCAACTGAAAACCTTTAAATCGCAACTGCGTGAAACATTGCTGGATAAAACCGACATTTTCATCTCGGGTCCAAATTGGGGAAAAACGAATAATCAACAGATGGTTCCCCCTCTCTTCCACAGAACGAATCAATCGTTTTTCCAATAAATGGGGTTTGGGAACCATCATTTCCCGAGTGGACAAAAGATGCCCCTTGATCAAACGGTCTGGAACCAGACAAACCAAAAAAGGAAGTAATTTATTCGGAATAAATTCAACCAACGCAACAAACCCATTCTTTTCTTTTATAAGAGCGGGCAATTCGCGAATCAAACGGGGATGTTCAAGAACATGCTCTCCCACAATAAACAGTCCATCTTGATCCGAAAACCGAGGCAGCCACTCATCAGGGACAACATCATCCCCCAACCGCCAAAGGACAAATTTCCCCTGATCACGAATCTTTTTTTCCGCTTGCAACGAACCCTTCGAAGGAAGAACGATAAAGGATGCCGGAGAAGATTGCAGATCCACATCGAAAACAACAACATCCTCCCAATCCAAGGCCAAAACGACATTTCGAGTTGCTTTGAGTGCTGCGTTTTTGGCTTTAAGGCCAGGCGCCACCCAAAGGACACCCCCCAAAAGGAAAATCACCAAGAGGATTAAGGGAATATGCTTTTTCACGAAAGTAAACTTTCGTAAAGAGCCAAATAATCTTGAATTGATACGCGCCATGAAAAATCTTGCGTCATAGCGCGCTTTTGAATCGACGACCAAACCTTTTTATTTTGGAACAACTCAAGCGCTTCTCGAATGGCTTGCTGAAAGGCCTCTGGTGTGATGGCTTCAGAAATAAAACCAGTGCCATGGGGATCAGGAAATGTATTTTTCACGGTATCCAACAATCCCCCGGTGGGAGTGACAATCGGAACAGCCCCATAGCGCATGGCGATCAACTGTCCAAGACCGCAAGGTTCGTAGCGGGATGGCATTAAAAAAATATCGGCCCCGGCATAAATTTTATGCGCGTAGGGCTCTGAAAATTTTGATTCCACATGTATTTGGGAGGGGAATTGATGGCGAAGTTCTTCCAAACTCTTGCTGTATTGATATTGGCCTTGTCCCAAACCAATGAATTGAGCTCCCTCCTTTAAAAAAGGGACAATACTCTCAATCAAAATATCGATGCCTTTTTGATGATCCAATCTTCCGATGAAAGCCATCAGAGGAGCCGATGTGACCGGTAAATGGGACACGGCCTGCAGATCCGACTTACAAAGAGCGCGATTATCCAAATGATCTTTATCAAAATGGGCCTTAAGGTTTTTATCTGTTTTGGGGTCCCAAAACTTCACATCCAGTCCGTTGAGAATTCCGCTGAAATCAATGGCCCGTTCACGCAATATCCCCTCCATACCGCATCCGAACTTGGGATCCAAGCTGATTTCTCTCGCATAGGAGGGGCTCACTGTGTTAAGGGCGTCGGCAAAAACCAATCCGGCTTTCATGAAACTCACCTTGCCATAAAACTCCACACCTTTTGGAGAATAGGCTTCTCTCGGCAAACCCAATCGATGAAAGACAGGGGTTGGAAAATTCCCCTGATAGGCCATGTTGTGAATTGTGAAGACAGTTCTGACTTTGGAGAAATAAGGGTCCGCTTTATAAATCCAATACAGATAAGCCGGCAACAAACCCGTCTGCCAATCATGAACATGAATGATGTCAGGTTGAAAGGCCACGGCCCTGGCGATATCAAGCGCGGCACGAGAAAAAAAAGCGAACCGAACATCATTGTCATCATAATTTCCGCCGGGATGAGGACCGTAAACGCCGGGTCGATCAAAAAAATGAGGGCAATCGGCGAAAAAAACTCGAAAGTTGGGACGAACATCATATCGCCAAATTTGAACCGGCCACAGCCGTGAATCAATTTGGGTATAAATCGTTCGACCAATGAATTTTATTTTAGGGAACCGTTCACGCGTTTCACGATACAAAGGAAGGATGAGACAAACAGAATGTCTTTTAGCGGCCAAAGCTCCCGGCAGAGCGCCCACCACATCCGCCAGCCCGCCCGTCTTAGAAAATGGAACCCCTTCACTCGCGGCGAAGAGTATTTTCACCGAGGGTTGCTTCTCTTAAATATTGAGCGGCGGATTCAGGAGGCATGGGATTGATATAAAACCCCGTTCCTTGCTCAAACCCCGCTTGGCGGGTGAGTTTGGGAATGATCTCAATATACCAGTGGGTATGAGGCTGCTTTTGCGAACGAAAAGGAGCGGTGTGGAGAATATAGTTATAGGGCGGATTATCAAGAACTTGGTGATGACGGCCCAATACGTTTTTCATCATTTCGGCCAAAGAAGCTATTTCGCTTTTCTGGATATCTTGGAAATCTGAAAAATGTCGAAGTGGCATCACCCACATCTCAAAGGGGGACCGGCTGGCGAAAGGAGCAAAGGCGATGAAATCTTTGTTTTGAGCCACAACACGAATCTTTTGTTCTGATTCCTGGCGAATAATATCGCAATAGACGCACCGTTCTTTGTAATCGAAATACTTTCTTGCGCCTGTGGCCTCCTGTTTGACGCGAATGGGCACCATGGGCAAGGCCATCAGTTGGGAATGGGGATGCCGGAGACTGGCTCCCGCAGCCGCTCCGTGGTTTTTAAACACAAGAACATATTCCAACCGGGGGTCTTTGGCCAAATCAATAATCCGGTCTCGATAAGCCCAAAAAACATCTTCTAATTTTTTTAAATCCATTTCATAAATGGATTGATCATGATTGGGAGATTCGATAATCACCTCATGCGCTCCCATCCCATTCATTCGGTCGTACATGCCGTCCCCGGTGCGGTTCAAATCCCCTTCAATCTCAAGCGCCGGGAATTTATTGGCCACCACCCGTACCCACCATCCCGGCTTGTCTCGTTCCCGACCAGAATTATAATAGGCCAGGATTTCCGGAGGGGTTTTATCTTCAGACCCAGGACAAAAAGGACAGGTTCCTCCTTCCTGATAATCTTGAACGGGTTCAAAACTGCTGGGGCGTTTCCCGCGAGAAGTGGAAATGATGACCCAACGACCGAGAATGGGATCGCGTCTTAACTCAGGCATGGGAGGTGGGTTCCGTCTCTTTGGTTGATTCTTCCAAGGAAGTGCTCTCAGCATCGACCGTGGCCATCACGGGCACGGATTCTTCCCCTTCTAAATTAATAGGAAGCTCTTGTTGATCGATCTCCCCTTCAACAGCCGGGCTGATGACCATCGTGCTCAAATCTGGAAGTTCAGAGAGGTGTTTGAGTCCAAAATGCTTCAGAAACTCAAGGGTGGTCCCATACAACAAAGGCCGCCCAATGGTTTCTTTCCGTCCCACCACCTTGATCAAACGCCGTTCCAGAAGAGTTTCCATCACGCCCGACGCCTCCACTCCTCGAATTTGTTCAATGTCGCCGCGGGTGATGGGTTGCTTGTAAGCAATAATTGAAAGCGTTTCAAGCGATGAGGGCGAGAGGCGAACCGTGAGCCGTTCTTTAAAGAGTCGACGAATCCATGGGGCCATATCGGGCCGAGTGGCCACTTGAAACCCTCCCGCCAATTCAACCACACGCAAGGGAGAGCCATTCGAATCATATTGGAGAGAGATTTCTTTGATGAGAGAATGGATTTCCTCTTCAGAAAAACTCTTTTGATCCAGCACCTGTGCAATCTCACTCAGCGACAAAGCATGATCGGTCATGTACAACAGGGCTTCGATTATTTTTTTTGCATGCTCTTTTTCCATGATGTCCTCGTCTATTTTGGGATGGAGGTCAACTCAAGCTCGTTGTCTCTGACCCGACTGATGTGAATTTCTCCGAAATTGGTTGATTGCGCCACCCGAACCTGTTTCAGGCGAATCAGTTCCAACATTGCCAAAAATGTCACCACCAAAGCCTTTCGGGTGGAGCCCGCAGGAAAGAGTTCCGAAAAAGCCACGAAAGGTTTTGTTTCCAAGATGTCCAATATCTCGCGAATTCGTACCTCAACGGGAATTTCTTCAACCAAAATTTCCCTGACACCCGTTTCAGCTGTTTCAAGCACATCCTTAAACGCTTCAAGCAGTTTGGTCATGGGAAGATCGAGGACTTGGTCGTCTGGTCCAAAAATGGGCGCGCCTCGGTAAAAAACGTCCCGCTGCTCTTCGAATCCTCTCGCCAGGAAACGTGCCGCCTCCTTGAATTTCTGATATTCAAGAAGTTTTTGCACCAATTCTGTTCGCGGATCAGGACCTTCTCCTTCGGGATTAAGAGGATCGGTAGGAAGAAGTGTTTTGGCTTTGATTTGCATTAGAGTGGCGGCCATCACCAAAAATTCGCCCGCCACTGAGAGATTCAGATCCCTCAAAATATCAATGTAGTTGAGGTACTCCTGGGTAATTTCCGAGATGGGAATGTCATAAATATCGAGGTCGTTTTTCTGGATAAGGTGAAGGAGCAGATCAAGCGGTCCCTCAAAAATATTAATTTTGACTTGATAGGTCATGATGTCGTCGGGGATTGTACAAGTTTTGACAAGACCTCGGCTTTCACAGACTTTTTAAAAGCCAAATCCGTCATCATGGCCTGGGCTTGAACACGTCCCCATCGGCCAAACCATTCCACCAATCGCTCCGTAAGAACAGGCGGTGATTTGAATTTGAGGGATCCCACTTCTGGACCCTTCCATTTCGGATGAATCAATTCCAAGGCTCCCCACATCTTCAACAATTCCATAACAGGAAAGGGATCTTTTTCTTTGAGAATCAATTCAAACTCATGGCACAAACGAACCGGAGAAAGAAGCCGCGGAATCCCCTCTTGAATGGCGCTGAGGATATTTTTCTCCGTTTCAGAATCAATATTAAACCCCAAACGGCCGGCAAAACGAGCCGCGCGAAACAGCCGAGTGGGATCGTCCTGAAAGCTTTTGTTGTGAAGCGCCCGCACACATTTCGCTTTCATGTCCTTTTGTCCGCCGTAGGGATCTATCACCTGCCCCCAATTCGATTGGTTGAGTCCACAGGCCATCGCGTTGATGGTGAAATCTCGCCTTTTGAGATCTTTCTCAATGGTCGAAGGCGTGACCTCGGGCAATTTAGCAGGTGTGGGGTAGGCCTCTTCTCTAGCGGTCACAACATCTATCTTTCTTCTAGAGGAAAGAATAATTGAGAATGTAAAGAATCTCTCATGTGATATCAATTCGCCTTTGATTTTTTTTGAAAGGGAAACGACAAACGGTTTCACCGGATGCTCCGACATCAAATCAATATCGACAACAGGACGGTCCAAGAGAAAATCCCGAACCGCCCCCCCCACAAAGGTGAGCCGAACACGGGAGTCATCCGCCAAAGCACCCGCCACAAGAATCAACTCTTTGAGATCGGGTGGAAAAACGTCAATCCAATTATCAGGGAGAACCATGGTGTTCAACGATCCAAAACCCACTGAGGGTCTTGTTTCAATTTTTCTTCCATATTCACATAAACCGAAAGTCGATCGTTGATGATTTTAATTTTCTCAAGGGCTTCAAGCACTCTCTCGCGAGCGGGAAATTCATTCTCCCCTAAATAGGGAATGACGGGTGGAATCTTCTTTAACCGTGCTTGAGAGGGCGAAAGCGTTTTGAATTTAAATCCATGTTCTTGCGAATAGAACTTAACGATTTCCGCCTGAATGGATTGTTCTTCCTCATCTTCAACCAGAAAAACCAAAGCATCCATTCCAAACAGAGTCACAGGCTGATAAGTCAGACGCTCCGCCTCTGGCACCGTGGATTGGGTGTGAGAGAAATCGGCCAGGGTTTTACTTTCCCATCGGCTTTTATCATTGGCATAGGATTGAGGATACACAAATGCCATCAATTGAGTGGAAGGATCGTGATAAAGGACAAAATTTTCCGCGTAAAAAATTTCTTTACAGGAGACACATTCAATCATGTTGATCTCGCCGCCCAAAAGCAAATCACGTAATTCCGGATCCAACTGGACATTGATCACCGACCAAATCTCTGCTTGGTTCGGATACGAACAATGTGGACAAACCGTTTCTTGTTCAACCAAATAAGACATTTTAGCCTTCACTCCTTGGGTTCATTTTGAGTCGACAAATCAATCCAATTCCTTAAAAAATCAAAAATAAAGAAAAAAATGGTTTTTTCATATTTCTCCGTTTATCCTTGCAGCAATCATGAGCTCGGATGATATCAGGAATTACCAAGCCGACGAAGTCACAGATCTCTCGACCGCCAAATTGGCGCTTCGTTGGTCACTGGAAAAAATGCGACAGCTGGATGATGAAATCCAGCGAATGCAAAACAGACTGATCTCCAAAGAAGAAGAAGCATCCCGCCTCTCCAAAGAACTCGCCCACCAATCTACCATCACTCTCAACGAAAAAGAAATCGGAGCCAAAACAGCCCAGTTGCTTGAAGAATATCGCGGACTCATGGGCGCCTCCATGGAACAGTTGTGGAAAAAATTTGCGCCCCAAGAAGCCGATGCAAAAAAACAACTTCAGGACAAAATAACCGCTTTGGAACACGACTTACTACAAATTGGGCGGCACAAAAGTCTACAGGAAGAAAATTTACAAAGCGCCGAAGAAAATTTGGCCCGCGTGGACCGAGAACGTTTGGCTCTCGCGCAACAGGTAAGAGAAAAAGAACAGGAGATCGTTCTGCTTCGCGAAAAAAATGTGGGGCTCGAACCTCAAATTCAACGCGCCTACAACGAAAAGATCAAACAAATCCAAGAAGATTTCACCAACCGCATGTCGTTGCTTCAAGAACAGATCATGCAAAAAGAACGCGAGGTTCAAGACCGCCTCAATCAAAACGCGATCCAAATGCAACGGGAACGCGTGACCATCGAAGCAGAGGCCGAACGGCACTTCCAACTTAAAAAGGACGAACTCGAGAAACAACGCGGGCAATGGCTTCTCGAAATTGAGCAAAGTCGAAGGGAACTGCAAAAAGATTTTGAAAAGGAACGCCGTCAGCTCCAGGAAAAAAATCTCTCCATAGAAAGAGAATTAAATGTTCGACGGCAGGCGCAGGAAGAGAACAATCAGAGGCGCATCGGAGAAATTGAACTTGAAAAAACCCAGTTTGAGGCCGACCGGCAAAAGGTGTTGGATGCCCTCCAAGTGGAAAGAGAAGCCGCCCAACGTGAGATCGCGGCGCGGTTCCATGAATTAACCCTCAAAGAACAGGCCATTGAAAAGGAACTCATCGAACGCGGCCACGCCCTTTTACAGGAACACCTGGAACGGCAGCGGAAACTTTCTGATGAACTTTCCAAAAAGGAAACCGAACTCAAAGACTCATGGTATGCAAAAGAGGCTGACTTTGAGCGAGTCAAATCAGAATGGGAACAACGGTCGGCTCAAAAAGAATCGGAAAGAGAGCAGGAATTCAGGAACCGTAAAACTAGCCTTGAGAAAATATTTGAAGATAAAGAAAATCGATTATTCCTTGATCGCCAACAATGGGATGTTGAAAAAGCTCGGGTCTCAGCGGCGGCAGAGGCCGACCGAAAATCATTCGAAACCCGCATGGAGCTGGAACGTCAACGATTGGTGGCTCTTGAGAAATCGCAACGAGAGAAACTCATTGAGGAATTTGGCCTTAAACAGTCCGCTCTTGAGACCGAATACACCGCCAAACAAGAGGAACTCAAGCGACTGGAAGCCACGCTCTTGTCATCAACCCAAGCATTGGAGTCCAATTTAAGAGAAAAAATTCGACAAGAACAACGTGAGTTTGAATCAAAGCTTTCGACTGAATATCAAAAACAAACCCAAGCCATGGAAACTCAACTCAGTGAAAGAGCCAAACTGCTTGAGACAACGTTTAAACAAAATGAGGACCAACGCGAACGAACGTTTGACGCTCTTAAAAAAGAGAACGAACGAACGTTTGCTGAAAAAGAACATGCCTTATTAATGGAAAGACAAGAATGGGAAGGCCAACGTGCCGAGATTCAAAGGGCGCTGGATAAAGACCGCAAATCATTGGAATTGGAAATTCAACAAAAACGTGAAGCCCTGCAAAAAGAGCAACAAGAGGTGATGTCGCGTATACGTCAAGAAAAAGAGATGTGGGACGCGCAACTCAAAGCTGAACACAAAAAACTCCAAGACATGGAGAAACAAATTCTCGACAAAGCGGAACAAGAACAAAAAATTTGGTCGGAAAAGATGCGAGAAGACAAAGATCGACTGGAATTGCTCGAAAAAGATTTGATGGTCAAGGTCGAAAACGAAAAATCTCTTCTTCAGCAACAGGCCGAAGAAGTATCCCAACGAGTTGAAATGATGGAGGCCGAATCTCAACGACGGCTGGAAGAGGAAAAAACCGCTCATCAAGCCAAGATAGACGCTCAATATCAACAATTGGCCAATGATGAACGAACATCACGTGACAAGCTAAATAGAGAACAAATTCGCCTCCAAACGCGAATGGATGAATTGCTTAGAGAAAAACAAAATGATTTAGAAAAACTATTCCAAGTTCGTCGAGTTGAACTGGAAAGCAAGATCTCCCAAGAACAAGACCGTCACGCTTTATTAACACAGGAGTGGAACAATCAAAAAGAACGGGCCCAAATTGACCTGGATAATCAACGTTTGCTGCTTGAAGAATCACGCGCCCAATTCGAGAAATTTAAGAAACAAAAAGAACAAGAAATAATTGATCGTGAAAATGATTTGAAATTCAAATTGACCCAACAAGACCGCACCATCAACGACCGTTTAATGGAAGCAGAAAAGATTTTGGCTGAAAAAGAAATGGCCATGAAAGCCGAACTTGAAAAACTCAACAACGAGAACCTGGCTCAACGACAACGCATGTTTGATGATAAATTTAACAATCTCGAAAAAGCCTATGCAGCAAAAGAATCTCAGTTGTTACTTGAAAAACAACAATGGGAAGCGGCCAAAGCCAGCAGCCTTGAATCTTTGGGGCATGAACGGCACAGACTTCATGTGGAACATGAGCAATTGCGGCAGGACATGGAAAAGAAAGAAACCATACTCATCCAAAAACTCGAAGATGAAAGACGTATCCTGGAGAACAAAGCCGAGGTTGAAAAACGAAGGATAGAAGCCTTGGAAGAAGAGCTCAGGGCCAAGGCCGACTCCGAAAACCGAATCATGAAAGAACAGCAGGAACTTAATCATCAACGCATAGAAATGGTTGAAAAAGAACTGCGCGACAAACTCAAGATGGAACAAGAAACATTCAACAAATTTGTCAATGATGAGAAAAATCGTTTGGCTTTAGCCGAAAACGAGTTACACGCCAAGCTGGTCAATGAAAAGCGAGATTTAGAAGCCCAATTTGAAGACTCCTTCCGTCGACGAACCGCCGAAGTTGAAGAGAGGTTAAAGAAACGGACCGAAGAACTGGAACAAATAACTGAGGAAGAGAGGAAGCAACTGGCCCGCATGACGGAAAGCAAGCAATTGGAACTTGAACGGGCCTATCACGAAAAGCATCAATTGCTGCAAAGAGAGCATGCCGAATGGGAAAAAAGAAAAGCGCAAATGGACGCCGACATGGCGGCCCTTAAAATGAAAGAGGAAGCATTGAAACTTCATTCTCGACAAGAAGAGGAAAGACTCGCGACGGTGGAGAGAGAAATGCATCAACAATTTCAGCAGAATAAGAAAGCCTGGGAGGATACTATGCTTCGAGATACAGAACAGATGGAGAAATTCGAAAAAGACCTTCGATCGCGAATTTCAATGGAACAAAAAAATTGGGAAATGAAAGCCGAACAATCGCACCGCGCGCTGGCCGGGGAATTGGAATCCATGTGGAAAAAACGCGCTCAAGAACTCGAAGCCATTTCAGAACAAAAAGAGGCTGAACGAGAAAAGGCTTTTCAAGAACTAAAAAAATCCTTGCTTCAAGAAGTTCAGGAAAAGGAGGCTGAACTCAGAGAAAAACAGCAACAAATCGCGATGGAAAAACAAGAAGCCTTCCAAAAACTGAGTCAAGAAAGGAAAGCCTTTGAGATAAGTCTCGAACAGGAAAAACACCGGCTTCAAGTAATTTCGGAAGAAATGAAGAAGAAGATTGAGGACGAACACCGTACCATGTATCAACAAATGGAAGAGACCCTTCGCAATCGAGCGGCTGAACAAGAGAGCCTCTGGCAGGAAAGAAATGCTCGCTTGCAAAAGAAGATGGAAGAAGAAGAAAATGCCCGCCAGAAAATCGCCGCTGAAAAACAAATGGCGCTCGACAACCTTGAGAAACGATACCGAAGCGATCTGGATCGGCTTGAAAAAGAAAATGTGGCGCGTATGCAGCAAGTCGAAGCCCAAAAAGCGCGTTGGGCCAAGGAACATGAAGAGACCCTTCACACCCTGGAGTCAACCAAATTAAGAGCCCAAGAAGAGTCGGATATGCTCCGAGATTCCTATCGAAAAAAAGAAGAGGCCCTCATGGCGGCGCTAAATCAACGGGAAAAAGAATTTGAGGAATATAAAAAGAATGTTGAGATTGAATGGCCTTCTCGGTTTGAGACGCGCGTCAACGAAATCGCTGAGAAAGCGAGAAAGCAAATGGCTGAAAAAGAAGCGGAATTTGCAACTTCCCGCCAACAATGGCTGGAGGAAGCCACGGAGATGCGCATGAAACTGATGGCCCGGATGAATGAAGTTCAGGCGTCATTCGCGCAAAAAGAAGAGGAGCTCCAAAGAAAATATCTCCAAAAACAACACGAGATGACGGTTCAAGTGGAGAAAACAATGTCTGATCTTCACAACAAGCAACTCCAACTTGAAAATCAAAAGACCGAATACGATCGCTTGGTCGCTGAATCTCAAGTCCGAAACAAAGAACTCGAGGATGCTAGACATGATCTCACCAAACGAGTTGAGGTGATCACCGCGGAATTCATGAGGCAACAAAGCATCATGGACGAACAACTGCGGCGAGTTCAAAATGAAAAACATGAATTACGGACTGAACTCGAAAACATATCCCAAAAATTCAGAAAAGCCGCGTAAAGATTTACGGTTGACTGAGTTTTAAATAAACCTCGCGCTCAAACAGAGCGGAATTGGTTTGACCGAGGGATTGATAAATCCCCTCCAACATCCGGTGCGGTCTCGGATCGAAAGGATTGATGGCGATGGCCTCCTGCAAATGAGGCAAGGCCTGAGCGGGTTCCAGGAGTCCTCCCAATTCAATGTAAGGCGTGACGTAATTTGGATTTTTTTGAATGGCCCGCGACAACCGATGAATGGCAGAGCTGGTTTGACCCAACGCGATGTCCATCTTCGCAGCTTTAAGCAGAATCACCGCGTTGTCTGGCTCCACCTCCAGGGCCTTTTCGTATTGAATCAAGGCGGCTTCATTCAACCCTTGACGACGCATCCGGTCCCCCAAACGAACCTGAGCTTGAGATTCGGCTCCGATGAAATCATCCTCCGCGGTTGGTTTAAAAATCACCTCGTCCGCCATGGTTCCTTTTGACTTCTCCCATTTCTCCTGAGCCAGCCGTTCTTGCCATTGTTTCTCAAATTGGGTGGTATCCATGCTGTAATGTGTTTGAAAAGCAGTTTCAAAAGGCCGATTTCGTAGTGCCATTAAAAATTTAGAGAAAGCCCGCACCCCTTTTTTCCCTACCAACAAACTCACCGCATGCGACACTTGAGCGAAGGCCAAAGAAACTTCCTCTTGATCCTTCAGATACACCATGGAAGGCGACATGCGAGCGAATTTGACCAAGGTGTCCCCCTCCAGCGCCTCCATTAATTTTGTTTTTTGGTCCGGCGTCAAAAAGACCGGAGGATCCAACCGATACCCCGTTTCAAAATAACGGGCCGTTCCTTCATGCAACCACAACTCAGCTTTTGAATGGCTCAATTCATTGATCGCCAAATGTAAATATTCATGGGAAAGCGCGTCCAACCAACGATACCCCAAAGGCAATGATTGAGGCGACATCACCATCAAACGATGAAATTTACAGATTCCAATAGCTCCAGAACGCTCCAGAGTTTCCAAGGATAACGTGGAAGCCACTGAGAAGTCTTCTTTGGTGGGGTAAACTTCCACTGTGATTTTTTTTGGGGATCGAAATCCCAATGATTTTTCAACCGCGGCGGCCGATTTCTCCAAAGAAGGAATTAAATATTCTTTAAGAAAGGTTTGATTTGGTGGAAGCCACAAAATGAAATGTTCGGATTCAAAACGGACCAGGTTCTTGGAGACTTCACACAAACCCTTCAAATACTCATACAGCCACCCCGCACCCTTTGACCTAATCAATTCCTCTTCAAGCGCCCGCGCATATTCCCGTTCCGATAAAAAATACAACGCAGGTGAAACATTTTTGGAGGTGGCCAACCCCGCTTCAACCAACTGATAGTCATCAAGCCCCTGAACAGAAGACGGAAGATCTGTTTGAAATGAAAAAGTTGTCGAGGAAAAGAAGAACACCGCTCCCACCATCAGGCCCCCTTTTCGGCCAACCCAACTATTAATGCGTGAGGCGGTCATAATATTTGTGAATAATGTCTTCGTAGATTTTCGGATAATTTTCCTTGAGCGATTCAAGCAAATCCTCTCGGAAAGCCTTGGGAGGCTTAAAATCATCAGCTTTGGGGAGGGTCACTTTTCCAACATTTTGACCCCGCCCAGAGGATTCGCGACCCGAACGCAAGATAACCTTGGGCCCGCCAAATCCACCTCCCCCTGTCATTTCGCCCTCCCCCCCTCCTTCTCCTTGCTGTAGGGCCATCTGGGACATGGCCGATTGGGCTTGAGAGAGTTCAAAAAGGCTCTGCTGCAACTGGTCCAACGCCCTCTCCTCTGATTGCTGGGCGGATATTCCATTTTGAAGAGACAAGTCACTGGCTGCCTTCCCCATGGCCTCAGCGGCCTGCCCCAGAGACTGCATGAGGGGTGTTCCAAGACTGGCCGTTTTTTGAGAAAGTTTTTGTAGTTCTTGTTTAACTTTCTGTGTTTTCTCTCGTGTTTCATTTTGACGGGCCGACATTTTTGAAAACAACGCGCGGTTTTCAGGGGACAATGTTCCCTCCGTTGAAACGGGTCTTTTTAACTCGCTCAAAATGGCGTTTTCCTCATCTTTGATTTTTCGGGTTTGGCCGGCCAAAACGACTGTTGAGGTCGAACGGGCCATTTCTGTTTCCAGGGCAGTTAATTGAGGAACGATCGAATTTAAAATATCTCCGCTTTTTTCAATGCGCTGAGATCTCAACTCCTCCAGGACTTGCGACATAGGATCAACGAAAGATGACAAGACCGGAATTGTTCGTACCATCGCTATCACTTTCTCCTGACGTTGAGCCAAGCCTTCGATCACTTTTTTCTGTTGCTGCAAAATCGCTTCACGTTGTTTGGAAGCGAGCGGATGCGTTTCAGACAACAGATTTCTTTCCTCTGAAATGACCGATTCAAGCGCTTGTGCCTGTTCGGAAATCTTTTTGCTCAAATTTTCAGCTGAACGAGACTCCAAAAATGACTCGTGCGCCTTGCTCATTTGTTTCTGCATGGACTTTACCGCTTCTGAAAATTTCTGCGCCAACGCCAAGGCCTGTTTCATGTCACCTCTCTTAATGGCATCTGAAATCTGACCAAGCAAATCTTGAGATTTCCCCAAATCCATATTTTTCAAAGCCTCTTGGTTCACGAAGTCTTCGGGCAAATCTTCAGGCATCTCGTGAAGCGCTTGAGCCATGGCCTGTAAGTTTTTCTGCGCCTCCGATAAAAGTTTATTCACCTGATCCATCGTTTGAGCATCGGCCGGGGCGTTTTCGAGGGCCTGCGTCAAGGCCTCTCCAATTTCTTCCAACTTCGTGCTGGCTTCAGTCACATCCCGCGCTTTCTGCGCCTTACTCAAATCTTCGGAAAGCGCTGTCATTCGTTCCAGTTCTTTGGCGATATTGTTCAAATGTGTTTCCGAAGCTTGTTTATTTTGGTTTTGGAGCGAGGCCTGAGCTGATTTCACACTGGTTTGGTTCATATGCGACAGATTGTCTTGCATTGCGGAATGCTCAAGCCACACCCCATAATCCGACAAAGGGTCTTGTTCCATTTTTTTTGTAATGGCCTTAAGCGCTTCCTCAAGCCTGTTGAGTTTTTCAACGGAAGGTTGAAACTCAGCCGCCAATTGTGACAGGTCAGCTTTTTCTGATTTCACTTTCTTTTCAAGCGTTGTCACTTGTGCCAAGGTTTCGACCGCTTTCTCCCGCCAAACTTCGAGTGCTTTTTCAATACCCGCATGCTCCATCTCAAATCCGCGAATTTCGATAACAAGCCAATCGGACCACGCCTCCCCAGGTCCCGTCAGCTTGTTTTTGTCCAAGGCCCCCAAACGATAACGGATCACTTCCCCTTGAACGTAATTTTGTGGCGCTAAGTCCCATGAAACCGTCGAAAGGCTACTCTCCACTGACCCCTCAAATACTTTGACCGGCCAACTTTTCGTTTCTTTTTTGTGGTTTTCCACTTGCAATAAAACACGGTCCAGGCCGAAATCATCTCGAACATCGAATGTCAACGGCAACGATTCTCTTTCTCCCACCACCAAATCCTGATCCGGAGAGAGAAGCACCAGAGTGGGGGCCCGATCCTCCATCAAATGAATAGGATATTGGCCGTTGGTGTGAAGCTGTTTCCCTTCAGAGGTGGTGACCATAAAATCGTAATTGTCGTTTTTGGTGAGTCCAAATTTAAAAACAGCCATACGCCCCTCACTCGTTTCTGCGGCCACTTCGCCTCCTCCAGAAAATTGCAGAGATACTTGTTGAAGGGGGTGTGAAAAATGCACTTTCATATGCACCCAAGTGCCCGCCAACCCGGATAATTCCGGCTCTGATTTTTGGAGGGCCTCTTTCCCCGTATAAGCCGGCGGAATGAGTTGAATATCAAAAGATTTAACCGTGAGAGGTTCAATCGGCACAATCTTGTATCGTTTGGACCAGAACCCTTTCCAACCCACTTGATAAAAGTGCGGAACGACGATGTTTTTCAGACTCACCTCGTACTTCTGATCTCCTTGCTCAAACAAGTTTAGATTTTGCCAAGAGTCCCCTGTTTTCACCTTAAGGATGGGTTTGTCGAATTTCTTTTCCAAGACCTGGATACGAATTGAAACATCAGATCCCAAGGGAACATCGCTATCCCCAGGTTCAATGCGAAGCGCGCTCTCCACATGAAACGCGCCAAAGGGAGTCAGGGCCTGGCTATCCAAAACCAGAACGGAGGGAAAAATCAAGCGCAAGAGGCCCGTTCCAACCACCACAGAAAGAGCCAGAAGAAACGGACGTTTCCAAGGATATGACGGAAAACACAAAAATGGATTGAGTTTTTGTATTTGTTCCGATATTGAACGGACAAACTCTTGACGTATTTCATGAGACGTCCCGTCAGATAAGAAAGATTTCGAAAATTCTGCGGCCAACTGTAAATCATCAAATCGACGCAGCACTCTTTGTTCAAACAAACGTTGGGATCGTTCTTGAAGTGAAAACATTTTTAAAGGAAAAAAAGCTGACGAAAAAGCGCCCAACACACCCGACACCCACCCCATCCAGAGAACCTGACGCCCCCAGGGCGCCAACTGAATCCATTGGGTAACAGACAGCAACAACACACCGCCTCCCAACAAAACCGGCAAGGCCAAGAGCGTTCCCCTCAAGCCCGCCATGACCGCGAGAGCCAGCGAACTCTTCAGAAGAAATAACTTTACTGTGCGCTCAGGATTCATGAGCGAAGCCGCCTCAATTGTTCCAATGCCTCCGGATAATGGGAGAAATCATAGACAAATATACTGTGGGCCACCTTTTTAACGGGTTCATATTTTTTCAACCATGAAAAAACCGTTGGATCGGCGTAATACGTACCTTGAAGCTGGGTGACAGAAATAGCCAAGGTTGTGGGAGAGAGATCCCTGGCCGTATCATCTTCACGGGGAACAATTTTTTCCGATCCCACATCCAAATAACGAATGCCATAGGCATGCGGGTCCGCCACCCCAAAATAGTTAAGAAAAATACCTTCTTTCTTTTCTTCTTCTGTTAACGCGTCCGCCAATTGTTTTAACCCTTGCCCCCAATCCACATTGGAATCCGTGAAATATCGGTACCCTTGGGAGGGTCCGCCGATCAACTCATTGAAATAGGCCAGATAATGGGGCCTCACCGCCCAAGTTTGAACCAACATCCAAATGAAAAACGGAAGGGTTATCCAAACTCTTCCTCCCAATAGAGATTGGATTCCCATACCCGCCAACACAAATAAAAAGGGATAGATCGCGAGAATATGCCGGTGCCCTATTTGAACTTTTGAGAAACAGGCCGCCCCAAAGAAAAAAATCACCGGTATCCAAAGGAGCATGACCCCTTGAGGCATTTTTCTCCGAAGGGTTTGGACCACCGCAACAAGGCTGGCCATCAAAAGGGGAAGAGGCGTTTTTAAGACGAACAATGCTGGAAAATAAAGCAACCATCCCTGTGTTCCTTGTTCTCCCCAAAAAAAGCTGGCGCGGCCAGTTTGCGAGCGGGCAAATATGCGGGAGAAACCTTCAACAAACACCTCCAGTCCCGAAAATTGATACACCAAACACAAAACCAAAAAGCTCATTCCAAAAATAATGATCCACGATGAATATTTTTTTCGAAGAGAAGGGATCAAAACAAGTGCCACAATTGTGATGGGAACAACACTCAACGCAAAATATTTACTTGCGAAAGCAAGCCCTAAAAAAACCCCGGCCAATAAATCAAATGGCTTGTGCCCCAAACGCCACAAACAAGAAAAATACCCAAAGAAAAAAAAGGCAAAAGCCAAGTCTGTGGAAACAATTGTTCCATGAGATAAAAAGGTGGGAGAAAGAGCCCAAAATATGCCGGTTAAAAATGATACGGTCCGCCCCCCCATCCAGAGAGCAACCCCCATCAACCAAAGTCCCAAAAGACAAGACAAAACCACCTGCATCCATCGGGCCGAGAAAAGCATTTTGTCCCCCGGCACCCGATTCTTGTAAAAAAACACGTCAGCGAACTGATATTGGTCATGCGCTGACCATGTTTGTTTGATCCAAGCCGGGTGATGAGCGGGCAAAAAGGGGTTAAGCCTTAAAAGAGGAAGAGCAGCCCACATTTCTCCAAAGGGCGGGTGATGGTAGCCGTTGTATCTGAACTCCCCCGCCTTCAGATAGGCCCATCCCGCGGTTAAGTGAACGGGCTCATCATATGTGGGTGAAAAGGTGGTGATGGCCGGTTTGGCCAAAAAAACATGAACAGTCAAAAGAATGAGAGCAAAGACCATAAAAAACACAGGCCCCTGTGGGTGTAGAAACTGAAAGCCCCCCCCACGTCCTCCTGTCAGGGAGGTTGGCTGTTCAAGCGGAATATTAGGAGGAGTCACTTTTTCCCCTGCATATATTCCGCTCTGGCCAAGAATTTTTTGGCCTCCTGCATCTGAGGGTTCAACTCCAATGCTCTTTGCATGTGACGAACCACCAAACCCCAATCTTTTTCCCAATAGGAAACGGCCAAATTGTAATGCGCTTGGGCCAACTCAAAAATTTCATTGGCTCTCACGTACAAACGCCGTGCTTCACCCATTTTCCCCAACCGCTCCATCATGGCCCCCCACTGGGTGGTGAGCGAAGCAGCCTCTATCTGGCATCCTCTCAGCACCTCCGGCAAACTTTTGAATTCAAAGGCCCAAGTGAGGGTTTGAAGGGCTTTTCGAGTGGCTTCTTCATAAAGGAAGGCCGCCAATTGAATATTCCCTCGACGAAAAGCCAAATAGGCTCGATCACTGGTGGCGCGTGAAAAAGTTGGATCAAATTTTTCCGAGCGGCGGAAAAACGTCTCCGCCAGATCGAAATGATTTTGGTTCATGAGATAAAAAGCCTGTTGATGGTGCGCCCGCGCCACATTGCCGATCAAATCAGTTGAGAAAAAATCCGGTGTGGATCCGTAAATATATTCCCCTCTATACACACAGAAGTCAGACAGCAAATGGCCCCATTTGTTGATATCAAAAAGTGATTTTCCAAAAGTTGAATCAGACAATTGAACTCTCATGAGCATCCCATTGGGGGAGACTTTCAACCGGGAATAATCCACGAGTTCCACATCATATCCCGCCACCAAAGGTCTTTCTTCCAATACCTGAAGAAGCTGCGGCCATCCTTGAGGGTCCTTAAGAGATATTTCAGGAGACAAAGCGGCTTTCCATCGTCGCTTCATCTCCCAATACCACGGACTTCCCGAAAGTCCCGTCGCCACCACCGAAACGTCCAACCTTTTTTGGTCCAACAATTGGGCAGACCACAAAGAAAACAATTGAACATCCTTATGGAAAACTGCCACCGCGCCTCTGGGTGTAGATCTAAAAACATTTTCCACAAAATCTCGCGCATAGAAATTATGACGTTTGGAGGCGCGCCAATAACCCGTGACCGCATTCACGGTCAACGAACCCACCATCACAATTCCCATAAATAAGGAACGGCCCTTGTTTTGAAGGATGCCCGTCATTCCCTGCCAACCAAAACCCACCATGATCGCTATCATTAAATCGGGCAATAAATATGAGGCCTCCACAATGGCCAGCGAATGCGGATTGGGCGGCATATTGGCCAAAAATAAAAACACCGGACCCGTAACGAGGAAAATAGTCGCGAGGAAAATGGTAACCGGCTTATATCGACGATAACCGACGACCCATCCGTAAAGACTCAAGGCGGCTCCTGCCCACCCAAACACCTGCAAAATATGCCGGGCATAAATCTTCAGGTTCGTGAAAAAATTTTCTCCGACGGCATACGACAAGCTCAACAAATCCAATGTTCCACTGTAGTTTTTTCTCCGCGCAGAATTAAAAACAGCAGCCAAATGATCAGGATTGGCCCAATCAATCACAGGATCACTGAGAGAACGAACCATCAAGTAAAGGAACACCGAAGCCCCCAGAGAAAAAAACAAACCCATGAGCGGAAAATCTTTTTGATGAGTCGTAAAGTAAAACCAAACCAGGAACAGGGGAATCAACAAAAGCATGTCCATTCGAACACCCAAACCCAACGTCATCAGAAAGGAAAAAAGAAGTGGATTTTTTAATCGGAAAGTCACATATAAAAGGGCACAAAACCACAGAACTCCAAGCGTGTACATTTCTGAAACCGTGGCCAAATCCCAGAAGGGGTTCGATAATCCAAAAAAACAGGTGACCAAAAGGGCGGAGGGACGGCCGAGCCACGTTCTAAGCGCATGAAATAAAAACACCAAGGCTCCCGCCGCGCACAAGGCCGAAAATACATTCACCCGATACACCAGATTGCCAACCGGTAGCCATGTGATCAAACTTCCCAACAGCGTGTAGAGCGGGTAACCGGGGGGATGCGCCACCCCCAACGTTCCCAGGAGCGCCGCCATCTCTCCCGCGTCACGATAGGGAGCCAAATGAGGGGCCACAGTGGAGAGATAAAGAACAAAAAATGAAAAAAATAAAATCCCACTCATTTCATGCTCGCTTTTAATTTTTCTCGCGCCACCTTCAAATAACCCTGGGCTTGCAGATGGTCGGGTTTTCTTTTAATGACCTCTTCCAAATAATTCACAACCGAAGGCCAATCTCCTTTTTTCCAAGCCAACACCGCCAAATTAAAAACCGGGTCCACCGCATCGGGAAAAAGTCGCGCCGTTTTCTCATATTGCATCACGGCATCTTGAAGGCGGTTGGACCTTTCATAAACCACTCCCAAATTGCTGTGGGCTTGCAGGTTCATGGGGTCAAAAGCAATCCACTGTAGATAGATTGTCTCTGATAAAGCGAGTTCTTGAGACATGAGCTTTTGATAGGCCGATTGCGCGTAGTCCATCCCTAAATTATTTTTCAACCAATCCACATCCCTCCCCATTTGACCCGCCCGTCTAAAATATCGCAAAGCCTCGGCCCAATTCCCTTGGGAGAGATAATAGCGGCCCTCCATGAAAGGAAAAAAAGGACCCAACGCGCGCATTCGGTAAATGGCGGGAGTCAGAGGATACAGCGACCGCAAAATCGCCGTCTTCGACAACCCCTTGGCCACTGCAAAGCGGTCCACCTTCATCAAGATTCCGTCTTGGACGAGACGATAACCAGGCAGGACATCGCGGTCCATGGTGGAATAATAAACAGCCCCTCGTGACAAGGCGGATGTTTCAACCCTCCGGCGCCTCTCCTGCTTCTGTTCTTTGGTGAGCGATCTGAAATCAGGTCCGTAAGGATTTTTAAAGATAAGCCCTCCCCGGTCGTGGATCGAAACATCAGCTCGTTTGTTCATCACATATCGAAGCATGGCCAGGCTGTAAAACGCGTCATCTCCGCCATCAAGAAAAAGCGTTGATCCCTCAGGAAGAGTTCTCAACATTGCGCGACCATAATCCAACACAAGCGTACTCGACCGAAAAGCCTTGGCCTCCAGGAAGTTGCTTTTCAATGTCAGCAAAAGAAAAATGGCGAGCAGGGCCACGCCGCTGCGTGAGCGCTTCTGAAAAGGAACCGGCAATGACAGCAGAAGCGCCAATGTCGGTCCAATCATAAAGCGTCCAATAATTCCGTCGGATTGGGCGTTAAAGGGCAGATTTCCCAAAAGATAAAAGAAGGGACCCGTGAAGAGAAACAAAATGAAAAGCGTCCAGGCCCATCGATTCATTTTTATCATTGCGAAAATGAGGGACCCAAACGCCATCCACAAAACCGGCCATGGAATTTCGTCACAGAGGCGGCCATAGAAATTTTTTAAGTGCCGCGCAGTATTGGACATGTTTCGATCGGGAGTATCTCCCAAAGCCAATTTTAATGATCCATAGTCTTTCCGTAAGAAAGTCCGAGACAATTTTTCAATGGTGGTGGGTTGCCCCCAATTGAGGGGAGGTTCACTGGAGGACCGAATGGGCAACGTTAAATAGATTGAAAGCCCCAACAGAAATAAAAACACCCACAAACCCACCGTGCGGAGATAATGAAAAGACAATGGCCCTTGGCTATTTGTAACTTTCCAGGTCGTCGCCCCGGCAATCTTTTGGCCGGGGCCCAGGTTCTCCCTCAATGAAAACCTGGATCCCGGCCAAAAAGCGTGCCGGGATGACGATTCTCCATAGGGTCCTGAGCAATCTTGGATATTTGGGAATAAAGAAACCAAAAATACCGGCGCGACAAAAAGGAGAATTTGATGATTGCCAAGTCCCAATCCCAACAGGAAGAAAAATAAGGCATACGCTTGTTTGGCCAGGCAACACAAGAGCATTATCATTATGAGGGTGTTGAGCGAAAATACCTCCGCCACCAAACTGTTTTCCCAATAGGACATGCTCACCGCCACCAGAACCGTGGTGAGAAGGGAACCCCATGTTCCGCCTCCCATTGAAACCAACAATAAAAATATCAACACGCCTGACAATGCGGCGGTTAAAGCGGAGAACACATTGCATCGGTAAGGAAAAGAGCCCCAAGGCAGGGCCGTCATAAACGCTTTGGCAGACAACATGTAAAGAGGAAAGGAAGGGGCGTGAGGCAAGGAGAGTGTGGCCGCGGCCGTAATGAACTCACCGGAATCCCCTGTTGTTACGCTCGGAGCCGCCATATGAACGTACGCTGAAAAAAGTCCCAAAAAAAGGAAAAGGCCCATGATTCGCCTGCTCATGGCAGCCCCTGTTTTTTGCGGATCATCCATTCCAGGATCAGCCACCCCAAGAGAATCGCCAAAAACCAGGGTGAATTCCACAAGAGAATCTTACGCCCTTGGGACAGTGAGGATTGTTGATTGAATTCAGTGAAAAGTTCGGGGGTAAATTCATCCAAGGTGACAAATTTTCCTCCAGTTACTCGGGCCATGTCCCTCATCAAATCAAAATGGGAACTCAAATCGTCTTCTTCTTGGAGGTTTTCAATGACTCTCACGTTTAAAGAATCCCCTCCAAACCGCTTTCCGGCTCTTTTCACCCACACTTGCGCTCTGTGAATGCCCAACACTTCAGGTTTAAATTCGGTGACGAACACGCCGCTGGTTTCTGAAATTGGTTTCAGATCAAGTTTTTCTCCATCAGGCGCCGTCAACTGTATTTGGACATCAACATCCGACACTGGCTTGAAATAATCATCAAAAACCCACACGCGCAAAACACTTTTTTCATGGGGATGGGCCACTTTTTTTCCCAAACCCAAACGAACCGCTTTGAATTCATCCGAATGAGTCAACCAAAGAACCATGTTCTTCCAAAACCGTTGATAAACATCAGCCGGAACCATGGGATTTGAATTGAGCATGGACCACCGCCAGGTGGTGCGAGCGGTCAAGGCCCCCACGCGACCTTTCCCATATTTCCAGACGGTTAAGACCGGCGTCTCTTGATTTTGTATCCGCGCCACTCCCAACACCGTGGCCCCGGCTTTGGCCATTGGCAATTGAGTGACCCCTTCCAGCTCAGGCAAATTTTTCCAAATCTCTTTATTCCGGTCGCTGTTGGCGTCCAGCCGAAGAATCGGGTGATCGGGAGCTTTAACTTGAAAAGTCACCGGCGTGTTGATGACTTTCACATCAGCTGTGTTGAATTCAACAGGGATCATTTCACGGATACCGGGCAACCCATACGGACTTCCCGCGCCAAAAGTCAACGGTCCGCCCATCAACAAGAAACTGCCCCCCTCCTGCACTTTTTGTCGAATGGCATAGATCAAGGAGGGAGAAAGCCCGTAGAGTTGATAGGAGAATTCCTCAAACACGACCAAATCGAACGTGGCCATCTGGTTGATCAAGACGTCCTGCGTGGGAAAGGGAATCAGCGAAAGTTCTGCGTCAGGAATACTGACTGAATTGCCGGCATTTCTCAAAATCACAAAGGTCACCAGCTCCACCGCTGGATCGGACTTGAATTGATGCCGCAAAAAACCATATTCAGGGCCCGGCTCGCCGCAAATGTAAAGAACACGAAACTTGTCGCGGCCCACATCCAAAACAATTTCTCTTCGGTTGTTGAGTGTGCTGACCTCCCCCTTGTATTGCCCAACGTCCACCACCAAAGTTTTGGTCCCAACCGAAGATGGAATCCAACCAAATGTCACTGTTGTCTCCGAACGAGCCTCTTGAACCTGGACTTTTTGAACCGCCAGAACCCTTTCCCCTTCTCGAAGTTGAACGGACAATTCCATTCCCGGATATCCCACCACTCCCAACGTCACCGAAAGAGAAGCGGGAACATTTTTAAATACAAAAGGAGGGTTTTGCACAGATTTGATGGACACATCTTTAAACAAGGTCGGGTTCCCCACCCCAACAAGAAACAAAGGCGCGCCCAAGGTAGCCGCCATGGTGACGGGGTCATCCTTGCCGACATGACGTCCATCACTGAACAGAAGGGCTCCTTTGTATTTCACCTCTCGAAACGAATTGTAAAGAGCCTGAGCCAAATCACTGATTTTCCCCGTGGGAGTTAGGTTTTCAATATCGTCCTTTTCAACCGGCCAAAGTTGATCGGAAAATTGAAAAGGATGAAGGTTGTTTTCATTTTTAAGCAACGACAGAACGGCCTTCTTGGCTTGCGCCAATCGCTCCTCACCTTCTTTGACGCGCATACTGGCTGAAGTGTCCAACAACAGCGCCCATTGATTTGACCTTCCCTTTTCAGGACGGAGCAGCGTGGGTTTGGCGGCCAAAATGATCAGAAGAACCAAAAAGCAGGCTCGAAACAACAGAGGAAGATGCGCCTTGAAAGGTTGTTTAGTATCCAAGTTTCATCTCAATGAAAGGTTGATGGATGGCATCTTTTTTATAGGTCCCGGTAAGACTAAAGTAAATGACGTTGAGGGTCAGTTTAAGAGCCTCCCAACGTTGCGATTCTCCACCCGGCTCACAGGAGAAACTGTATTGACCCAAATTGTCTCGGTCCCAGGCTCCCAAAAGGTCATTGGGACAATAGACCACAGCGGTTCGTCCTTCTCCTCCACGCACCTCCTCTTTGAGCGCTCCCACCTCCAACCCTTCCAAATATCTTTCCGCCATACGCCGCCCCGCCACTTGACGCAAGAGGAAAAAGGATCGAAAGAGGGCATGATCCATACTCATTTTCTGAAAGGATCGGTCTGGATAAAGTTCGGCCATCAATTGGCGAATGGATTCAGCAAAGGGACCTTTGGAATCACCCAAGGTATCATCAATAAACACAAAACCGCCGCGGTCGATATATTCCTTAAACCGAATCTTCTCCTCTTTGGAAATGCGAAAAGCGCTGTTGCCTTTGATCAACAAGAAAGGGGTTTCAAACAAATGAGCGCTGCCCAAGGTCACCACTTTCCGATCAGGTTGAAATGGAATGTTGGTCATGCTCTTCACCATTTGGAGAATACGTTCATGCACGTGGGGGTACGGGTCCCACGCGCCCGCATGTTGGAGCTGAGCATAGACAAATTTATTTTCTGAACCTGAAAAAATATTCAGGGGCATTGAAAGAAGGAGCATCATCAAAAAAAACCGTTTCATGAGCTCTTTCGTCTCCATCCCAAAATCGTTTCAACAACAAACAACAAGAACAAAAAAATGAGGAGCGGCGTGGCCAATTCCCGGCCCAGCAAAGCGGCCACCAAGGCATCCGCTTTTTTATTTCCTGATGACACCATTTCCACTTGATGGCCAGGAAATAAATCTTTTAATTCTTTTTCACTTAAACGAGATAAATCTCCTTCTTGACGCAAATGAGGAATATTGACCGCAAATGAAAAATCAGTTGACCGTTGATCGGTTTTCACCTGATAGAGACCCGGCCCTGGCGGCGCGGAAGCCTCCAGAAAGCCATCGCTTTTTAAATTGGCGCCGCTCACCACTCCCGTGGGTGAAATAACACTGACACTTTTGACGCCCTTGGGAACGGGTAATCTCAAAGGTTCGCCCACCCAAGCCTGCAATGCGGCCTGGGTTTTGGTGGGATCAGCCAAAGTGGCCATCAACTCTCTCACGAACGGAGAAAATACCGGTTTGGCGGGGAAATTTGTCCAGGACCGATCGAGAGAGGTTGTCAGGCAATATACAGTTCCTTGCCCGATCGTTTTTCGAATCAAGAGCGGATCTCCATTTTTAAGAGAAAGAGAAACCGCGGCCGTCGAATCCGCCTCAAATTGGACGTGGCTCGTCACTTCAATTTGATCCCATTCGAAATCAACGAGCCGGGGTGTTTTTGAAAACAAAGAATCCTGCGAATCAATTCGAACGCCTCTCTCAGGTCTGTTGATCAGCGCTGTTGAACGGAACAACTGAAGAGGAACGCGCGGGGATTTGGGCCATTTGGCCCCAGCGGTTAGAAATAAACCGCCTCCCTTTTCTATCCACGCGCGCAATTCATTCTCTCGAGGAAAACCTTCCAAGGGTTCTGGAACATTGGCCAAAACGATCACATGGTAATTTTCGAAATTTTCCCTCGCCAAGGATTCGGGGCGAATGACATCGACGGACTCCAATCTGGGATCTCGCGGTGATTCCAAGGCCGAACGCAAGTAGTAGGTTTCAGAATCAGCGGGGGAGAGGCCCGCCTCACCATCCACCAGCAAAACGCGAAACCCTTTGGGTAAACGTCCGGCCAAATAGTAGACGTCGTCATAGGAGGCCGAATCGGGACTCTTTGAAAGCTGGCCGGCGTAAAATCCGCCTTTTGGCGAATGCGCCTTGAATTGAAGCCCTCCTTCCTTCCAGAGACCTTGCGCCACAATCTGCTTATTAAGTTCAAAACTCCAAAGGGATTCTTTTGGATTTCCGGTGAGAGAGTGGATCTGAGCTTGGCCATTGAGAAAACCTTCTTCGCTCATTTCCACTGACGCCTCTGAAAACCCACTGTTGGAAACCTTATCAATGCATTCCCACAACAACAAACGCACATCCGGCTCAAGTCCCAATTCTGAACTTCCCTTTTGAAGAATCGAGTGCCACGCATGACGGGCGGCATCCGAGGCGATGATCAAAGTTTTTCGTCCTTTGGGTTGATGAGCCAACATACCGGCCGCCATTTTAAGCGCGGGCTCCACATCCGTTTTCCGATAGGACACCTTTGTTTCATCAATCAAAGAAGTGAGACGCGAACGTTCATCCGTTGGAGCCAACTCCTGTTCCACTTGATCGGAAAAAACCACCAGTCCTATTTTCACTTCCAATGGAATTTTACGGAGCACCTCTTGTAATCGGCTTTTGGCCCAATCCAAACCTTCTTTTCCAGATTCAGAGATGGACATTGAAGCCGAGTTATCCAAGAGGACCACCATTGATTCTTGTTCATCAGAAGAGGAAGCGAAATATCCGCGGTTAAAAATCGGACGCGCGAAAAACATAACAAGAAACAACAACAGCGCCATGCGGGTGATCAATAGGAAAATTTCAAACAACCGCCTCTTTGGCATGCTGGACCGATGAACTTCGTTTAACCAAGCGAGATCACTGAACGGCATTAATTTGGGAGGCCGTTTGTTGAGCAAATGAAGAATCAGCGGAATCCCCACAACCGGCAAAACCCAAAGGAAAATGGGATTGAGAAAACTCACAAATGGATTCCCCTCCACGAGAGATAGGCGCCCAAGCCCTTATCAAACGGAGTGTCTGTTGTGAGTCGCAAATACTCGATTCCCATGCTTCGAAAAACATGAGCCTGCTTCAACAAATGCGCGTTCACCCAGGCTTGATAATGGGCGCGAATGGCTTCAGGGTCCGTTCTCAATTTCTCGCCCGTTTCCATATCCTCGAATAATATTGGACCTGAAAAAGGAAGCGTGAGTTCGGCCGGGTCAAGCACTTGAAACACCAATACCTCATGTCGTTGCGCATGAATTCGACGGATGGAAGACACCAGTTTCTCTTCATGGGTCATAAGGTCGGAAAATAAAATCACAAATCCCCGTTTTCGGTTCATGCGGTCCAATTGAGACAACATGGCCTGAATATCCCACGCCCCGACGGCTTGGGTCTCCTCCAAAAGGGCCATGAGGCGACTGAGATGCCCCCATTGGTTTCCCAACGCCAAGTGTTGATGGTTGGTCAAAAGCCCCACGGAATCGGTTTGGGACACCACCAACGTCCCCAAGGCCGCCGCCAGGGTTTTGGCGTATTCCAATTTACTCAATCGCCCGCCATGCGAAAAAGCCATTGATTTCGAGGAGTCCAACAGCAGAAAAGCTTGAATATTGGTTTGTTCTTCGTACTGTTTGACCACCAACCGATCGGTGCGGCCAAAAACTTTCCAGTCGATGGACCTTAAATCATCTCCGGGATTGTAAGGACGATGCTGGGAAAAATCCCGCGCATGACCATGATTCCGGTTTTCATGTTGACCGGACAATGTCCCTTCCAGAATTCGGCGGGCCCGCAACTCCAAATTGCCAAGTTGCGCGATGATGAGGGGATCAAGAAGAGACAAGCTTGAGAAGTTCGCTGAGAACCTGATCGGTGGAGATATTTTCAGCTTGAGCTTGGAACGAAAGAACCACGCGGTGACGAAGCACCGGATGCGCCAGCGCACGGACGTCCTCGATCGATGGGGTCAGCTGCCCTGTGAGCAGAGCGCGCGCCTTGGCCGCCAAAATCAATGATTGAGACGCCCGGGGGCCCGCTCCCCACCCCACCCACTTCTTTGTGATATGGGGAGAATGTTCTTCTTGCGGCCGCGTGGAACGAACCAAACGAACAGCGTAATCGACCACCGAATCAGCCACCGGCACCCGCCGAACAATGGATTGCATGGCTTTGATTTCTTTGTCGTTTAGAACAGGCGAGGGCGCCACTTGGTCCGCCTGCGTGGTCTTCATGACCACTTCTTTTTCCTCCGCCAAGCTGGGGTAACCGATATTGATTTGAAAAAGGAACCGGTCCAACTGGGCTTCAGGGAGAGGATACGTGCCCTCTTGTTCAATTGGATTTTGTGTGGCCAACACAAAAAAAGGATCGGGCAGAAGATGGGTCACGCCCCCAACGGTCACTTTACGCTCTTGCATCGCCTGAAGAAGCGCCGCTTGGGTTTTCGGGGGGGTTCGGTTGATTTCATCGGCCAGCACCACATTGGCGAAGATGGGCCCTTGGATGAACCGGAAGTGACGTTCTCGGGTATTTTTATCTTCTTGAATGACTTCGGTTCCAGTGATATCCGATGGCATGAGATCCGGCGTGAATTGAACGCGGTTGAAGGCCAAATCCAATGTTTTAGCCAAGGTCGAAACCAACAGTGTTTTGGCCAGCCCCGGGACACCCACAATCAGGCAATGCCCCTCGACGAAAATTGACAACAACAACTCCTGGACAATCTGATCTTGACCAACAATCACCTTGGAAATTTGACTGCGAATGGACTTCTCTGCGGCAATGACCTTTTCAGCCAATTCTTTATCTGAAAGTTGAGATGAGGGCATGTTTAAAACTCCTCTAATTTCCGTCTTGTTTTGATGAGTTTAGTCGCCTGTCCGAGCCATTTCAAGAGAGAAGTTCAAAAACGACGCGTTTTGACGCTGGAAATTTCATTGACAAAAACAGGCCCCCGCGTTAGGCTCATTCTCAGATGAATAATATATCCAAGAAAAAAATTGTGCTCTGTTCCGGACTTCGCACCGCTATCGGCCATCTTTCCAAAAGTTTGGCCAAGATCGCTCCCGAAGATTTGATGGGCCGTGTAATTCGGGAACTCATCAAACGCTCCAAACTGGACCCCAGCCATGTCGATGGGGTCATTGTTGGTTGGGTGGGGCAAGGGTCCCATGCTCCCAACATCGCCCGCATTGCCGCGCTTAAAGCCGGACGCCTTCCGGAAAAAGCCCATGCGATGACCATTCAAGAAAATTGTGTTTCTGGCATGGAGGCGGTCAGCTCTGCTGCGCGGCATATCATCATGGGAGAAGGCGATCTGTATATAGCAGGCGGCACAGAATCCATGTCCACGTTTCCTTACGCGATCCGAGGCCCCCGATCCGCCAAATCGTTGCGTTCGCTTGAGGCCTTAAAGGAAAACTGGGCCAATGTGTGGAATGACCCTGAAGTTAATATCACCGACACCATGGAAGAAGGTTTGACCGACCCCATCCGCCACCTCAACATGGCGGCCACCGCTGAAGTGGCCGCTCAAATGTTTGGCATCTCCCGCGACATGCAAGACAATTATGCCCATGAAACCTTTAAACGTTGCTATGAAGGACAAATAAAGGGTTTTTACAAAACCCACGTGATGCCCGTCGTGGAGACCGGACAAACGTTATTAGAAGAAGATGAATATGTAATGCTCCGAAAAAATCTGATTCAAAAACCCGAGATGATCAAAAAGGCGCCCGTGCTCTTTAACAGCGAAGCCTTTACCATCAAGGATTTTTACGAGAAATATGGAGAACACATCAAGGGGGTTTCCTATAACGACCAAGCCCGCGCCACGGTGACCCTTTTTAATTCGTGTGCCAGGTCCGATGGGGCCGCCGCCGTAATTGTCACTTCGGAAGACATGGCCAAAGATTTGGGCCTCGAAATTTTGGGTGAAATTGTTTCTTGGTCCTATTACGGCATCGACCCCGCGCACATGGGCATCGCCCCGGCCTTCGCCACACAAACCGCTCTCGACAAAGCGGGACTTAAGTTTCCTGATATTGATCAGGTTGAACTGCATGAAGCCTTTGCGGCCACCTGCCTTTCCATTTTTCATGTCGGAAAAAAACAATTCAATCAGGACTGGCAAAAACTATGGGAGCAAAAGATGCTCAACCCCCATGGCGGAAGTATTGCCTTGGGCCACCCGCTGGCCGCCACGGGCACGCGCATCCTGCTCAATCTGATTTATGCCTTAAAACAAAACCCCCAATCCGAATGGGGCCTCGCCACTGCCTGCGCCGCCGGCGGCATCGGCGGCGCCATGATCATCAAAAAAGTCGCCTAATTGACCATAGGGTGCGCCCACCACTGCGTTCCCAAATTTTTCAACAGATGCGGGGGAGCTGTTCACCGCTGAGCATATCTACAATGCGAGAGAGACCGAGCGGACTTTTAAGTGTGACGAGTGAACCGGGTTGGGGGGTGACTTGTCCCACCACACAGGCCCCCTGTCCTTGCGGGTGAGCGCGCATAATTTTCAAGGTTTGGTCAACTTGAGCGGCGGGTACAAAAGCGACGAAACGGCCTTCATTGGCGACGTAGAGAGGATCCAATCCCAACATTTCGCAGGCCGCCCTCACATCTTCTCGGACAGGAATGGCGGACTGCTCCAACATCAAAGACAAGCCCGAAGCGGTGGCAATCTCATTTAAGGCGCTGGCCAACCCGCCCCGTGTGAGGTCGCGCAGGCAGTGAAGAGAAACCCCCTGGGACAACAATTCCAACACCAAACCGGAGAGAGGGGCCGTATCACTCTCAATGGCGCTTTCAAATTCAAGGCCTTCCCGAACCGCCATGATGGCCATGCCATGACGCCCCAGATCCCCATTTAAAATTAGGACATCTCCCCCCTGAACCTCGGAAGGCCCGATGGACCCTGGATGTTCGATCACGCCCACACCCGAGGTATTGATGAAAATTCCATCTCCCTTGCCATGATCCACCACTTTGGTGTCCCCTGTAATAATTTGAGCTCCGGCCTCTCTGGCAGCTTTATTCATGGATTGAATGATTTTCCATAGAGTTTCCATGGGAAGCCCTTCTTCCAAAATAAACCCCGCGCTTAAATAGAGGGGACGAGCCCCGCTCATCGCCAAATCATTGACCGTTCCGTTTACGGCAAGTTCTCCAATATCCCCCCCCGGAAAAAAGAGCGGACTAACAACAAAAGAGTCGGTCGTGAAAGCCATTCGCCCTTTGTTCACGTTAAAGACCGCCGAATCATGGCGTTGCTTTAGAAAATCGTTATCAAAAACGTTCGCAAACATTTTTTCGATCATTTGGTTCATCAATCGCCCTCCACCGCCATGGGCCATGAGAACTTTGGGATATTGATGGATAGGAAGGGGACACGCCAGCGTGAAATCTTTTAAAAGGCTCATGATGTTACTCCTTGGAAATGAGAATGTTTTGTTTACCCCGAATAATTCAGTTAAAAGGCTATTACCGTCTATCAACCGTGAATTTTTTAGTGCCGTCATCCCGGCATGCTTTCTGGCCGGGATCCAGGTTTTTACAGACGAGAAAACCTGGGCCCCGGCCAAAAGATTGCCGGGGCGACGATTCAACCGAATCATTTCGATTGCGATATCGATAATAGGCGGCGCAGGCTCCTTCGCTCGAAACCATGGGCGCGCCCAGAGGGTGATCCGGCGTACAGGCGTTTGCAAACGCGGCGCATTCGAGCGGCTTTTTAATCCCTTGCAATACCAACCCGCTGATGCAGTCCGGAGATTCTTTGGCTCGAACATGGCCCACATCAAACCGGCGTTCGGCATCAAACTCCATATAGTCAGCGGATAAACCGAGACCACTGAGTGGAATTTCTCCTA
The DNA here is from genome assembly GCA_022072025.1 of Elusimicrobiota bacterium. Classification (NCBI taxonomy): domain Bacteria; kingdom Pseudomonadati; phylum Elusimicrobiota; species Elusimicrobiota bacterium. The sequence goes on along the minus strand of JAJVIP010000002.1, from coordinate 339,992 downwards.
GGCCCCGCCAGGACCGGGGAATCACTTGAAAAATTTTCTGAACCAATTCTTGGGCGGGCCGGTTCCCCTCCGCGCGCACCGACCGGGCATATTGATTTTCGACCTCGAAACGCCCTTCTTCCAATTGACGAACGCACATGGAGATTCCTTCTAAAATATCGACGGGTTCAAATCCCGTCACGACAATGGGAACCCGATATTTTTGTGCGAGCGGGATATATTCAGCGGTCCCCATCACCGTGCAGACATGCCCCGCGGCTAAAAATCCTTGAACTTGGTTTTGGGGTGAAGACAAAATCGTCTCCATGGCGGGCGGAACCAAAACGTGAGAAACCAGAAGAGAGAAATTCTGAATCCCTAAAGCTTTCGCTTGGTAAACAGCCATGGCGTTGGCCGGCGCTGTGGTCTCAAAACCCACCGCGAAAAAAACCACCTGACGATCAGGCCGATCCTGCGCGATTTTGAGCGCGTCCATCGGCGAATAGACAAAACGGATATCACCCCCCTCCGCTTTGACTGACAAAAGATCTTTCGATGTTCCAGGAACGCGCAACATGTCCCCAAAAGAACAGAAAATAACATCGGGCCGAGCCGCTATCGAAATCGCTTTATCAATCAACTCAAGAGGAGTCACGCA